>CAMPJV010000033.1 GCA_946886975.1 uncultured Taibaiella sp.
TTCCTGGTAGTCGGCTATCGTTGGAAAGGACTTATGGATACTGGCAGGACTCGGAGAACGCTCCTGGCTATCTTCCTGCCTCAGCTAATTCTCTTCCTGCTTCACCTGCTCGCGTTTCGCCTCTTATACGGATCGTGGATAGCCCACTATGGCTCTACCACGGACTTTGCGATCAACATAGGGGATGTTCTGCCAAGGCTTGGCAAGTATGTTGCTTACATCGTCTTCATGGTGGGTCACCTCCCCGAGCAGTATCGATTGCCTGTTTACTCTTTTCTGTCTGACCAGGAAGTGTGCTATACTATCCTCGGGGCATTGTTGTTGCTGGTTGCATACATATTCTACAATTACCGGAAGGCTTCACCCGCATTCCAGGCATTCTCGTTTCTATTTGGAGCTGTCATCTGTTGTCTTGTTCTGGCCATCCCCATTTGGTTTGACGATTCTTTCTCTCTTTACAACAGCCGTCGCTGCTACCATCCTGGGGTATTTCTGTACATGATGGTTGCGCTAGCCGTATTTACACTCATACGAAACCTCAGGATAGCCTACTTAATCTATAGTGCGTATTTCCTCCTTTGCCTTTGTCTGACAATAAGCATGGTCCTCCGGTGGCGCACGGCCGCTAAGATTCAGCACGGCATCCTAAGGACCTTTCAATGGCAGTCCGCCGACCCGGTTCTCCTTCTTAATATCCCCACCTACTACAAGGATGTCCGTATCACTCCTGCCGGTGCAGGTAATGAATTCAATAAGCAGCTTAAGATATTTGGCCACGACACCGTGACAAATACTTTATACAGTGTCTCTTCTTACAACATGCAGCACAAATGGGAGGGTGCACATGTCACAGTTCTCGATAGCTTGACCGTCAAGGTCACTTTAAACCAATGGGGCAACTGGTGGATGTATAACTATCAGGGCGCCACCAACTACGAGAATGATCTGTACCAGGTAAACTTTACCGACCCGGCTCACGAATACATCCTTAAGCTAAAGGTTCGACCGAAGAACATGGTACTCCTTTTCCAGCAGGACGAACAGTGGCGGGCAGTAGATATGAATAAGATAGGGGTAGAGCAATGGGAGTAGCAGCTAACTTCTTAGCGAGGTCTGTTTAGTGAACAACAGAAGGTACGCCACAATAAAGAGTAACGAGGTTATGCTCGAGGCAAATATCTTCAGCACAAGGTAGCCGATATTCGAGAAGCTCCACAGTTCCACTGTAAAGAACACCGTGTGATGTATCAGGATAAGGAATGCGCTATACACAAGAAAGGGCACCCACCCCATATTCTTTACCCCTGGCGATTGGTTCGGATACTCAGACAGATTCTTAGGCAAAAGCGCATTCAGAACATTCGTCCTTAAGTAGGCAATGAGGATAGTTGCACAGGCATGCATCCCTGCTGTGTTCATAAACGAGTCCATCGTTAGGCCCACCGCCATTCCTAAAGCAAGAAGCAGCCAGACTGGTGTTTCGAACGGCAGCAATAAAATGAATAACGGGTATAGGTAAGGCAGAAATACAGGGAACCCCGCAGGTTGCGACCACCAGCGCAAAGTGATCTTGTTCAGCACCAGCACCTGGATGAGAATGATTATACAGAATCTGAAAAAGTTCTTTAAATAGACACTCATTTCGCTTTTGTTGAATCCTCCACCTTTAACCTTTCCTCCATCATCTTGTTCTCCACCACGTACACATACTGTATGTTCCTGAAGTTGGTCGCCGCTTTCAGGTACAGTACCTGGATGTTGGTTTTCTTATTAATTCTTCTCCGCGCCACAGTGCCTATCAGCAGGTCTGAAGGAAAGAATGAATAGCTCGTAGTAAATACACTATCCCCGCCGTTCACTTTTACTTCTTTCGGAATGTCTTCCAGCACCAGTACATCCGGCTTGCCTTCTTCCCACATCACAGAGCCAATTGTCCCGTCTTTCAGCTTAGCGCTCACCTTTTGCTTCACGCTGAGCACTGAGAGAATACTTGCAAAATGGTCAGACACGTGGATAACCCTGCCCACCACACCTGTACTTGATAACACCGCCATGTTCTTCCTGATCCCATCCTTCGATCCCCTGTTGATGGTCATGTAGTTATTTTCAGAAGTAACAGAGTTGTTGATTACCCGCGCGGTTCTATAAACATAATTAGCAAACCGAACCACTGTAGTAGTGTCCTTCTTTTCTGTGAAAGAGAGAGTAACAGTACTATCCTTCAAAGTATCTACGCTCCTCAGCGCCGCCACCTGAAGTCGTAGCCTCGTGTTCTCATTGATCAGGCTGTCATTCATGCGCCTTAGTCCAAAGTAGTAGGCTACGTCTTCTCTCTTTTGATACACGATCCCGGCAATGGTGTTCGCTGAGCTAAGCACATCATTCCCCTGCAGCATATTTGTCCTTGCTATTAGCACAAAGCACACTACTTCCAGTATGATGAACAGGATGAGATTAAAGAATCTGCGTATGAAAAGAAAGAAATTACGCACTGCCTATTGTAGATTTCAGACGTTGAAAAGCAGAGCCTTTCTACAGCCCCCCACCGCTTATGTTTATTTCATCAGGAAAGGTATCATCTTCGATACGTTCTTCAGTGCCATACCCGTTCCCCGCACTACCGCACGCAGTGGATCGTCCGCTACTCGAACCGGAAGCTTGATCTTGTGCGATATACGTTTATCCAGGCCACGGAGCAATGCACCCCCGCCTGTCAGGTAAAGTCCCCTGCGGTATATGTCGGCCGCAAGTTCCGGCGGTGTGCTTTCCAGCGCCTTCAGGATCGCTTCTTCTATCTTGAAGATCGACTTGTCCAGCGCCTCCGCAACCTCCTGGTAAGAAACCATGATCTGCTTTGGTATACCTGTCACAAGGTCCCGGCCATTCACTGCTATATCATCGGGGGGATTATCAAGGTCTTTCAGTGCAGACCCTACATGTATCTTTATTTGTTCCGCAGTACGCTCACCTATCATCAGGCTATGGTAGCGACGCATCGCTTCCATTATGTCTGCGGTAAACTCATCACCTGCTATACGGATGGACTGATCACACACAATACCTGCCAGTGCTATCACGGATATGCCCGTAGTACCACCGCCTATATCGATGATCATGTTACCCGTAGGCTCCTCTACGTCAATCCCAATACCAAGAGCGGCAGCCATAGGCTCATGTATCATGTACACTTCCTTTGCGCCTGCCTGCTCGGCAGAGTCACGCACCGCCCGCTTTTCCACTTCAGTTATGCTCGACGGGATGCATATCACCATTCTCCAGCTCGGCGGAAACAGCGGCTTCTTAGGATAAACCAGCTTGATCATCTCCCTCAGCATGCCCTCTGCCGCATTAAAGTCAGCGATCACACCGTCTTTCAAAGGGCGGATAGTCTTTAGGTTCTCATGGGTCTTCTCATGCATCATCATAGCCTTCTTCCCTACGGCAATGATCTTATTGGTTGTCCTGTCTATCGCAACGATAGAAGGTTCATCCACTACCACCTGTTCGTTATGAATAATCAGTGTGTTTGCAGTACCAAGGTCAATGGCTATCTCCTGCGTCAAGAAGCTAAACAATCCCATAATCGTGTAATCGGCGGCTAAGTTTTGGAAGAATAATGGCAAAGTTCCGAAAAAACACCCTGTTTTACCCGGTTCTCTCCTTTTTTTTCGGTTTATGTAAAGATAGAATTTGTACAGCCAATGCTACGAAATTTAATTACTGTGTTATCAACATAGATACCCACTTTTTTACGGATTTTCCTCTTTATCAATTGAGCCGTTATCACCGCTCATATAAGCCACCGATTTATATCCTCCCTCGCTCCCGCGGCTCCGCTAAATCGTTCCCCGCCATCGTCTATGGACCTTGGTAGGTGTTGCAGCGGAGTATCATCGGAGTACCACCGGATCTTCTACCCTATCGCTACCCTATCACTTGCCTATCACCACCCTATCGACGCCCTATCGCTCTGACGGTCACATATGCTAAGAGCCTGGATATTGACAGAATTCTCCTCCCTTACCAAAGGATTTTCCCGCGGCTCTCGTCTTGTATATAAACGGATCCCTTTATGCCCAAACCTTACCTGCGCCTACTAATAGCAAGTCTCTTATTTACTTTTTTACTCTCATGTAAGCCTTACGATGAGCCGGTCATGCGGCCGCCAGCCAGCATAGAAGGCTACGCCCCCATTTATGGCAACAACAATAATGCGAAAACCATCAAATCCGTAGCGCCTCGCAACATTGAGAAGGGCGGTAAGATTTACGTCAAAAGCGATACGCTCTATCAGGTCGAAACCGGCAAAGGCATCCACGTCATCAGTATCGCTTCGCCCGATGTCCCTCAAAAGCTCAGGTTCATTGAAGTAATGGGTTGCCAGGAGATGGCCATCACCGATAACTATCTCTATACAAACAACATGAATGACCTTGTAGTGGTAGACATTCAGAATATCAATGATGTGGTGGAGATCGATCGGATCCAGAACACTTTCCATATTGTAGACCCGAATCGTCCTCCGGGCACCGGCTGGTTCGAATGTATAGACCCTTCAAAAGGCGACGTAATTGGCTGGGAGATGAAAACCCTCAGCTACCCTCAATGCTCTCACTAGTGAGCTACCTTACTACCGCCCCATTTCTCCATGCACGAAAAACACAAAACACTTCAAATGAAACGCATCTTATCTCTACTCATACTGCTTGTCACCATAGTCACATTTGCTGCCTGTTCCAAGGACGAAAGCAACAAAACAACAACCCCTGGCACACCTGGTCAGGGCGGCTCCTTAGCCCGCTTCACCATTGCCTGGAATTACCTTTACATAGTAGACGATCAAAAGCTCTACGCCTACTCCCTGGCAAACCCACAGGCCCCGCAGCTTAAAAGCACGGTAAACCTCGGGTTCGATATTGAAACCATCTACAGCTTCAAGGACAAGCTGTTCATAGGCTCTCAGAATGCCATGTACATCTACTCCCTTACCAACCCCGCTTCCCCCGCTCAGCTCGGCACAGCATCCCACGTCCGCGCCTGCGATCCAGTTGTAGCAAACGACTCCATTGCGTACGTTACAGTAAGAATGGGCTCCACCTGCGGAGGCAATCAGAATGCGTTGCTTATATACGACATCAAGAACGTCCTGAACCCCATACAGCGTAATGCCACACCTTTAACTAACCCCCACGGACTAGGTCTCAAAGGCAACCGACTCTATGTCTGCGATGGCGACAATGGCCTGTTCGTTTATGACGTCACAAACCCTCTTTATCCCCAGTACGTTAAGCAGTTAAAAGGTGAAACTTTCTACGATGTGATCATCGCAGACGACCTGCTCGTCTGCATGATAGACGGCGGTACAGCCCTCTTTCAGCTAGGCGATGAGGACCAGATTACCCTCATGGCCAGGATCACTAATTAGGGGCTATTTATCCAAAACTTTATTCTTCAAAACTCATAAAATCACCTTACTTTTGCGCCTCGGGCGTTGAGCCCGATTTTCATATCTGCTCATCGCGCCGTCTACCATTTTAAAACATTTATTATTAAATGCCGCGCGACACTTCCATCAAAACTATCCTCATCATTGGTTCCGGTCCTATCATTATAGGTCAGGCTTGCGAGTTCGACTACTCTGGTTCTCAGGCTGCCCGCAGCCTAAGGGAAGAAGGAATTAAGGTCATCCTCATCAACTCCAACCCCGCTACTATCATGACCGATCCTATTGTGGCAGACAAGGTTTACCTGCTGCCTCTGGAGGTGGAGAGCATCGAGCAGATATTGGAAGAAAATGAAATAGACGCGGTTCTCCCAAGTATGGGTGGCCAGACTGCCCTCAATCTCGCAAAGGAAGTCGACGAGCTGGGCATCTGGGCGAAGCACAACTGCCGCTTGATTGGCGTAGATATTAAGGCTATTGATAAAGCGGAAGACCGCGAACTCTTCCGCCAGTGGATGCTCAAGCTGGGTATTCCTGTAGCTCCTGCTCGCACGGCAAACTCCCTTCTTGAAGGAAAAGAATTTGCGCAGGAAATAGGCCTCCCGATCGTTATTCGCCCTTCTTACACATTAGGCGGTACCGGGGGCGGCTTCGTAATGCATAAGGAAGAACTCGAAAGCGCACTCGATCGCGGCCTTACAGCCTCTCCCATCCACGAAGTCCTTGTAGAGAAAGCCGTGCTGGGCTGGAAGGAATTCGAGCTTGAGCTTCTAAGGGATCAAAAAGATAATGTAGTCATCATTTGTACGGTCGAAAACTTCGACCCCATGGGTATCCATACCGGCGACAGCATCACCGTCGCACCTGCCATGACCCTTAGCGACACGGCCTTCCAGCTTATGCGGAATACCGCCATCACTATGATGCGGGACCTCGGCAACTTTGCCGGCGGTTGCAACGTTCAGTTCGCCCTCAACCCCGAAACAGAAGAAATAATAGCCATCGAGATCAACCCTCGCGTAAGTCGCTCATCAGCACTTGCCTCTAAGGCGACCGGCTACCCCATTGCAAAGATCGCAGCCAAGCTGGCCATAGGCTACTCTCTTGATGAACTAAAGAACCCCATCATCCAGGAAACCTCAGCTTACTTCGAGCCCGCGCTCGACTATGTAATAGTAAAGATGCCCCGCTGGAACTTCGATAAGTTCAAGGGAGCAGATGATACCCTCGGCCTGCAGATGAAGTCCGTAGGAGAGGTAATGGCCATCGGCCGCACCTTTCCGGAGGCTCTTCAGAAAGCCTGCCAGAGCCTGGAGAACAATGCAACCGGCCTTTCCTTCCTCAGCACAACGAGGATGCGTCCGGAAGAGCTCCTCGAGTCAATCAAGCGCCCTCAATGGGACAGGATATTCAGAATCAAGGAAGCCCTTGCCGCAGGAGTATCAATTAAGACTATCCGTGAGATTACCCTTATTGACCGTTGGTTCCTCTACCAGATACAGGATATAGTAAACCTGGAGAATAAGATAAAAGAGTACAAGCATCTTGATAAGCTCCCATACGATCTTCTATGCGAGGCCAAGCAAATGGGCTTCAGCGACGATCAGATAGCAGAACTGGTAAAGGATGTAACCCCTGAGGAAGTGTACGATCATCGTAAAAAGCTCGGAATAAGACGAGTCTTCAAGATGGTGGACACTTGCAGTGCAGAATTCGAAGCTAAGACACCTTATTTCTACAGCACCTTCGAGACCTGTGCAGAAGCTGAGTCGAATATAGGAGACATAGTATCCAACGAAAGCCCCCGCTCCGATAAGAAAAAGATAATAGTCCTCGGTTCTGGTCCTAACCGCATTGGGCAGGGCATAGAGTTCGATTACTGCTGTACCCATGGCCTGCTTGCTGCAAAGGAAGCCGGCTACGAGGCCATCATGATCAACTGCAACCCCGAAACCGTATCCACCGACTTCGACATAGCCGACAAGCTTTACTTCGAGCCTGTCTATTGGGAGCACCTTTGGGAGATCATTGAGCATGAGCAGCCATTCGGAGTCATAGTTCAGCTCGGTGGCCAAACAGCGCTGAAGCTTGCTAAGAAGCTTCACGAGAACGGCATAAACATCATCGGTACCTCCTTCGATAACATGGATATTGCCGAAGACCGTGGCCGTTTCAGCGACCTGCTGAAGGACATGGGCATCCCGTATCCTAACTACGGTACTGCATACACCACAGACGAAGCTATAGAGGTAGCCCAGGAAGTGGGGTACCCGGTTCTTGTGCGCCCCTCCTACGTACTAGGTGGTCAGCGAATGAGGATCGTTATTAACGACGAAGAGCTGGAGAAAAGTGTAGTAAGCCTCCTCAAGCACCTTCCAGGCAACAAGATTCTAATCGACCACTTCCTTGACCGCTGCCAGGAGGCGGAGATAGACGCTATCTGCGATGGCGAGGACGTCCATATCATGGGCATCATGGAGCATATAGAGCCTGCGGGTATACACAGCGGCGACAGCCACTCCGTACTCCCGGTGTTCAATCTTCCACCCTTGGTTGTGGATGAAATGGTAGACATCGCCAGGAAGATTGCGCTGGCGTTGAACATAAAGGGTCTTATCAACATCCAGTACGCCATCAAGGATGGGCAGGTCTATGTGATAGAAGCAAATCCCCGTGCCAGCCGCACCACTCCCTTCATTGCAAAAGCGTATGGAGTTCCGTACCTTGATATTGCAACAAAAGTGATGATAGGAGCAAAAAAGCTGAAAGACTTCAATATAGTCCACAAACTGGAAGGCTTTGCCGTAAAGGAACCAGTCTTCAGCTTCAATAAGTTTCCTAATGTCAATAAGGAACTAGGCCCGGAAATGAAAAGCACTGGAGAAGCCATTCGCTTCATCAAAAACCTCCGTGACCCTTGGTTCCGCACACTTTATAAAGAAAGGAGCATGCATTTGAGTCGGTAATGCGAAACGACACTTCATTAAGATATGCTGCTGTGGGCTCGCTTATAGCATTGTCAATACTGCTCTTAGGAGCAGTTGTCTTTTATAAGGAGCGCATGGTTTTCTCTGACGCCGCACACATCGTGTTCTATGAAATAAACCAGGGCAAGCTTCAGATTCAGGTAGAACGGTATGGCGCGTTTATTACACAGATATGGCCTCTTCTAGGCAGTAAATTAAATCTGTCATTAAAGGCTATTTTGATCCTTTATAGCCTGAGCTTTAATGTTTTCTATCTGGCAGTCGCGCTAATTCTATTTAGGTTCAGGGATTATCAATTAGTGATATTAATGGCCCTGTACTTTACACTTTTTGTAAGCGACTCCTATTTTTGGACGAACAACGAAGTTCACCAGGGGATAACCTGGATGTTCCTCATGCTTGGAACAATTCAATATTTATACACTCGCTTTCGGACGCATGGCCCCTTGTTTCATCTGGTCGCCCTGGTGACATTCATCCCATTGGCTCTTCTAGCCATTTATTCGCATCCATTGGTAATGATCTCAACGGTCTTCCTGTGGGTGTTCCTTGCGCTATCCGGTCATGAGCGTTTCTTTAGTAGAAAGAGCTCCATTCCCTATGCTGTTATCATAATGGCTATCAGCGGCTTAAAATACTTCACCAGCAAACAGAACTGGTATGATGGAAATAAGTTCGAGCCGGTACTTGACGCAGGCGTTCCGGAGATTCTGGGAACATTTACCAGCGCTATGGCAGATAATTTTTGGCAGGGTATTATTTATAATTACTTCTTTCTTCCTTTGTTGTTCGTAGCAGGGATATATCTCCTGGTCAAGAAAAGAGAATACATACTTGCAACATTCACTGTCGCCGCGTGTGTTGGATACTTTGTTCTTGTTTGCCTTACGTTTCATGAGGACCGAAGATTCTATATGGAAAGCGAATGGATGACTCTGGCTATTCTGGGGACGGCACCCTTCGTCTATTATGTCCTCCCTCAGATGCATTGGCGATATGCAATAACGCTGCTATCTTTCATTTTAATTGTGCGCATTGGATTTATTGGCTATTCATCAACAATCTTCACCAGTCGGACAGAGAAGATTAATGGTATCGTAGAGCGCATGAAACAAAGAGCGATAACTAAGGCAATAATTAAACGTGAGGATGACAGACTGGAAAACGAACTATTGATGGGATGGGGTCTCCCATTGGAAACTTTATACATGAGCATCCTTAATAAGGATGATACCTTACGGACGATGGCCTATCTTAGTCAGGAAGAAATTGAAAGGGTTGACTCCGGAAGCTCATCTTCAGTTTTCCTGGCGCCATTTGCCTCTTTTAGGTATCAAGAATTAAATAGAAGTTATTTTCCCCTAGATACCACAACTTCATATTCTATACTTGTATACGATGACTTCTTCTTGGAAAGAACTCATTAGAAGAAGAAACTTTAAGCAATTATTTTATGCAAACAAAGAATCCAAGTGACAGCTTTAATGTAATGAGTGAATTGGTCCTCCCGAATGACACCAACACCCTTGGAAATCTAATGGGGGGTAGACTCATCTACATGATGGATATCGCCGGTGCTATCTCAGCAATGAAGCACTGTAATTGTCCGGTGGTTACAGCATCTGTTGACAATGTATCATTTGCCAGCCCAATAAAGCTGGGCAACCTGCTAACAATAGAGTCCCGGGTGACAAGGGCGTTCAGCACGTCTATGGAGATCTATATGCGTGTTTGGGGCGAGGACCTTCATGCACAATACAAGTACCTCACAAATGAAGCATATTTTACCTTCGTGGCACTTGATCCTAATGGAAAGCCGCGCACCGTACCTGGAATTGTCCCGGTGACGGAAGGGGAAAAGAAGATATTTGATGGTGCACTTCGCAGGCGGCAGCTGCGTCTTATTCTTAGCGGCAAAATGAAGCCCGAAGATGCCGGCGAATTAAAGGCATTATTCATTAAGGATTAAGTACCCGACAACTCCTTACCTTTATCACCCTCCAAAGAATAAAGGATATGATCTTAGACCGTACCACGCCACCAGCTATAAAGGACGCAATTGAGTTTGACTATATATTGCCTCCAATTAACCAGGAGCAACTAAGCAATGGACTGCCTCTTTATTGGCTCAATGCCGGTGTGCAGGACGTGGTAGAGATCGACTGGGTTTATCCTTCTGGCCTGTGGTTTGAACAGAAGCCAGCGGTAGCCCACGCAACTGCTGGCCTCATTAAGAATGGTACATCTACCAGGACAGCCCACCAGATAAACGAAGCGCTTGAGTTCTATGGCGCCAGCCTTAAAGTAAATCCGGGGAATGACTTCTCTTCTGTAACGCTTTACTGCCTTACGAAACATCTTCCACATTTGCTGCCAATCATTTATGAGCTACTCACAGATGCTACTTTTCCTGAACGGGAAGTGGAACTGCACAAGCAGAATGCCATACAAAGACTGCTTGTTAACCTGAGGCAGGGTGAATTTGTGGCAAACCAGCGCATTGATGCTCTGCTATTTGGGGAGGCTCATCCATATGGCAGGTATTCAAAGAAGGAAAAGATAGAAGCGCTCACCAGGGAAGACCTTGTTACGTTTTACAGGAAGCATTATGCATTAGCCAACGTCCGGATGTTTATGGCCGGCAAGGTAAGTCAGCAGGAAGTGAAGTGGCTGGATGATGTCTTTGGAAAAGCTCCGGTAGAGACCGCGCCGATTACTTCAGAAGATTTCTCAGCACCGGCCCCCTCAGAGACTAAGCACCGCGTTATAAATGATGAAAAAAGTGTGCAGGGCGCAATCAGGATAGGCCGATGTTTTCCTAACAGGCATGATCCTGACTTTGCTCCTATGGTGGTACTCAATACTCTGTTCGGCGGCTACTTTGGGTCCAGGCTCATGAGCAATATACGTGAGGAAAAGGGTTACACATATGGGATCTATAGCTCTCTCTCGCCATACCTTCAAGGAGGCTCAATGATAATTCATACTGAGGTAGGAAGAGAAGTCATCGAACCCTCAGTGAAAGAGATTTATAATGAGATGGACTTGCTTCGGAAAGAGCCTGCCGATGCAGAGGAACTACTCCTGGTAAAGAATTACTTGTTAGGAAACCTCCTTGGAGATCTTGACGGCCCTTTCCAGATAATTCAGCGGTGGCGCACTTTGATTCTTAATGACTTAACCATCGATCATTTCAACAATAATATTCGCATCTATAAGAACGTAACGGCAGAAGAGTTACAACAGCTCGCGTTGAAGTACTTCGATTTTGACGACTTCTATGAGGTTGTAGTTATCTGATTTACATTAATAGGATTGGCTGTAGTGGCTCATTTCAGGGAGGGAACGTTCTTTTAACATTCGGAGCGTCGCCTTTGGCATATTCTTTACAAACCTAAGAGGAATGATAACTAAATCAACTCGTTATGAAACAGTTGCTAGGAATTGCAGTTCTCTGCCTTTTAGGTTTACAAGTTTTTGCTCAGAATGATAGTAATGATGTAAGTCTCTCATTGCCAGCAAGTGACAGTGCTGAATTTCATTATGGAAACGTACCCGAAAAGCGAAAAGCGGCATTTAAAGTCAACAGGGAGAAAATAGTATATCACCGGGTGTACCAGGTAAATACTGCAAAGGATGCTGACGAAGTTTATGAAAGAGCGTTGGGTTACGCAAGAATGATGAACGTAAACCACAAGGGGAACAAGAACAAAAGGTCGATCACGATGCCTATTACATGGGCTTACAGCGGAGGTATGAATGAGTGTATTGAGGCTCTTCAATTGCAAGGCACGCTATTGATTGAGGTGAAGGATCTGAAGACAAGAATTACGTTGAAAGATATAAGCTATGTACACCATGACAGGGACGACGATCATGTAAAGCCTGTGGCGAAGTCAGACTTCTTTAGCAAGCGTCCTGATTGTGCACCTGCTAATGGTAAAGTAGAGTTGCTGTACAACTGTACAACTTGTCAGCAAAGCCTCAGATCATTGGATAGCCAACTGGAGAGTCAGTTTGATCTCTTTGCTGATCAATACCAGGAAAGGCTGAAGAAGTATTAGTTCCTGAAGTTCTGAGTGACCATGAGGCCGTAAATGCCCCCATCCATAATGCCAATACCAACACGGCCGAATGCCGGCTGCAAAATATTGGCTCTGTGGCCCGGGGAGTTCATCAAGCCTTTATGGGCCATATTCAAGGTCCTTGCAAGTGCCAGATTTTCCCCGGCAGTAAGAAACCTGACTTTTTCCTGCTTCATACGATCGAAAGGATCCTTATTCTCAAGGGTGTTATGAGAAAAGTACCCTCTGGCAAACATATCCACACTATGCTTTCTTGCTACGACAGTCATTTCAGGATCAGCCGCTAGGGGGTGAAGGCCCTTCTTGCTTCGTTCCTGGTTTAGCAGTTCCAGCATCCTGGCCTCAAGGTCGGGGCGTGGTTTAGGGTCGGTCACGGTGAAGGTGAGCTTAACGGTCTCGTTCGACTCCGGCTCTACGGTAATGCGGCCGATCGTGCGGCGCACAGCTTCATCGAATATAGGAG
>CAMPJV010000034.1 GCA_946886975.1 uncultured Taibaiella sp.
AAGTATTCCATTCAGGCTACTCCGCTCAGCGTCACCCAGACTAAATAATAGTCTAAACGTCTGAAATGTTTCCTCGCACGGGTTCATTTACAAGCCGGTGCTTATTTCTTTTTGGAACATTTATTCCCCACATGAGTAACAAGACCTTCCCCGTTCAGGGTGTCTTGGGCAACAGTCAATGCGCAAATCGACCCAAAACAGCGAGGAACAGTTGTTGTTACATTATAGTGAGTTCTTTAGATAGATAAAATAAACGGGGTAAAGGTCCGGAGTGGTTCAAACGACCAGATGAATTTTGAATGAGCACGGAAATGGATGACGAATAGGATTGACGACTACCATATCCGGACCTTTAACACCCATCTAAAACAAAAAAACGTATTCAAGAATAAACAGGCATCGGGAGATATCTCTTCTCTTCTACTCTCTCTCCTCTGATAATATTTCTCCCGATGAAAATAGTCCCGCACAGCGGGACTATTTTATTTCTCCTCTTTCTACAATTTCGCGGATGATGTGGAATTTATTTCCAAAATATAGCACCGCCGGCAAGCTCGTCAATTGCAGATTCCGCTAGTATAGGGCCTTTGCAAAGTTTGGCACGCTATTTTCTATAGTGTAAATAGAAACATAGATAACCATTAAAACAAACGATATGAAGCTGAGGACAAGAAAGTATATCACGAGGCAAAAAGCCATCCGCAATATGATCCAGTTTACAGACTTGAAAAGTTTTCTTATGGCTGGCTTTCAGGCAAGCAGGAGCGTGGTGGTAAAGAAGGACATCATCAATATGCTTATTGATCTGGATCGTCCAATGTACGCTAAGGCTTCATAAAGGGTAACAACAGGACTCAGGTCCTTCCTCATATAAAAAATCCCTTTCCTCAAGGAAAGGGATTAAACATTCTGAGCATGTCCGTCAGATTTCCTGGCTGCTCGGCAGCACAATCGGCATCTTTTTTACATTCTTCATCTTGCCGTAGCCGCCTAATACGTTACGAAGGTTGTGATACCCCTGCCTTTTAAGCAACGACGCTGCTATAACAGATCTATAACCGCCGGCGCAATGTATGTATAGGTTATTGTCGTCTTCAATACTTGCGACAATTGCAGTATCCGTTAGCGTATCGAGGGGAATATTCACCGCACCCTTCACATGGCCGGCTTCGAATTCTCCCGGTTTACGTACATCTATTACTTCAAGTTTGGGATCGTGTGGAATATCCATAGCCAGTTCATCCGGCTCAATATCTACTATTATATCAATTTTTTCCCCGGCAGCTTTCCATGTGTCAAAGCCTCCATCAAGAAAGCCATAGACTTTATCAAATCCTACCCGTGCTAGTCTTACTACGCTTTCCTTTTCCATTCCCGGATCTGTCACAAGTAACAGTGGCTGATTGAATGGCAGCAAGATTCCCGCCCACTCGGCGAAACGTCCGTCAAGTCCTATACTGATTGATCCCGGAACAAAGCCCTGCGTGAACACCGTTGCAGCTCTCGTATCCAATATCAGTGCGCCTTCTTTTAGCTTTTCCTTGAATTCCTGAACAGTTAATGCACGTGTGGCTCGCTCCATATCCAGGCTTTCATAGCCCTCCTTATTTATCCTTGCGTTAATAGGAAAATAAGCTGGAGGTGTAGATAGACCCGTGGTCACAGCAGTGATGAATTCATCCTTCGTCATTTCCTGCAGGGCATAATTGCTCTGCTTCTGCTCGCCTATTGTACTGAAGGTTTGCGGACCAAGGTTTTTACCGCATGATGAACCTGGACCGTGCGCGGGATATACGATCACGTGATCTTCCAGCGGTTTTATCTTTTCCTGCAGGCTGTCGTACATGTATCCCGCAAGCTCTTCTTTTGACAGGTTGCCGCTAAAGAGGTCCGGGCGGCCGACATCTCCAACAAATAAAGTGTCCCCGGTAAATACACAATACGCCTTACCTTCCTCATCATGCAGCAGATAGCTGGTGCTCTCTAATGTATGTCCCGGAGTGTGTATGGCCTTAAGTTGCACCTTTCCTATCTTGAATACTTCTCCGTCTTTCGCTTTGTGAAAAGAAAATCCCGCTTCCGTGTTGGGTCCGTACACTATGGGAGCTCCGGTTCTTTTTGCCAGTTCCAGGTGACCGCTCACAAAGTCAGCATGAAAGTGCGTCTCAAATATGTACTTTATTGTTACGCCTTTTTCTTCTGCTAACTTTATATATGCGTCCACATCCCTCAGCGGATCTATCACTGCCGCCTCACCCTCGCTCGATATGAAATACGCCGCTTCACTTAGGCAGCTCGTATACAACTGTTGAACTTCCATTTAATGATCTTTTAAAGTTTCTTCGGCAAAAGTAGCACTATGGATACTATTCGTCCCTTCGATTCATAAAAATCATAATAAAGTATAATAATGTTGCTATAGAGCTGATTGCAGCAACTACATAGGTTCGTGCGGCCCATTTGAGCGCATCTTTAGCCATATCATGTTCTCTCCCCCGCGCAATGCCACTGGATTCCATCCATTTTAATGCACGTGCGCTCGCGTCATACTCCACCGGCAAGGTCACCAGTGAAAACACTGTCGAAGCCGCAAATAGTATAATGCCAATCAGGAAAATGGTGGGATTACCCTGGCCGAAGCCCAGCACACCGAGCCCTGCCAGTATCACCCACATAGATAGATTACTGCTGATCTGTACTATTGGCACCAGTGCACTTCTCAATTGCAGCATACTGTATGCAGTTTTATGCTGCACAGCATGCCCGCACTCATGCGCTGCCACGGCGGCGGCAGAGATACTCCTTCCCGCGTAGACATCCGGACTTAGATTAACGGTCTTATTCGCTGGGTTATAGTGGTCGGACAAAAATCCCTGTGACGAGAGAACTTGCACGTCATGAATGCCATTATCTCTCAACATCTTCTCCGCAATATCTTTCCCACTTAGGCCATTACCCAGGGCTATTTGGGAATACTCCTTGAATTTGCTCTTCAATCGGCCACTGACCAGCGCCCCGATCCCCATCAGTATCAGCGAAAGAATAATATAACCTGAATATGCTTCCATTTACTTTAGTTTACTATTATTCTATAGCAAATTGCCTACCAATGTAATAATGGCAGTCCAATACCGCAATTGGAATATTTCTGGTCTAATAGACTTACCATTTTAGGCTTACACCTGCCATCCAGTTGAAGCCTGCTTGTGGGTAATAATAGTTGTCCGTATAGCTACGGCCTCCATACGAATATGTATAGGAATAGCCATTATTCTCATACAACTTGCTAAAGATATTATTAAGTCCAATCGATACCCCGACTTCCCTGAAGGGTTTTAGCTTTAAGCTATATCTTATCCTCATATCGGTTACTGAATAGGGCTTTATGATGCGTTGTTCATTACTGGTGTTGTCCAGGTACTGCTTCCCCACGTATTTCTCCAGGAATTCAATTTCAAGTGCTTTCCCGGCAGCTGTATTGATTAGCGGGGTAAAGGTCAGGCTCCCGCCTATGACCAGGTTGGGAGAGAAAGCAATATCAGTTGTGCCATGGATCGTAGAGTCCTGGCTGCCGTCATCCCAATTGTCTACAAACTCTGTAAAGTTCCTGATCTTGTTGCTCGAAAAGCTTGCATTTGCCCCGAGCCTTACCCATTTAGCAGGCGCAACAGCTCCTTGCAATTCCAGGCCTGTCCGGTAGCTTTCTGGCACATTTGTCCTGGTATAGGCCCCCACATCATTGATGCGTCCGGTAAGAATAAGCTGATCCTTATAAAGCATGTAATAGTAGTTTACCCCTACGTGCCAGTCTAACCGCCGTAGCTCGTACCCTGCTTCTATGTCATATAGCCTTTCTGGCCGCGGCAAATTGACAGGAGAGGCCTCAAAATCGTCCCGGTTCGGTTCTCTGTTCGCTATCGCTACGGATGCATAAAGTTTTTGCTTCCGGGCCATGCTATTGCTTAACAGGTAAGTGAGACCGGCCTTTGGGTTAAAGAAGTTATAGGTTACTGAGGGGTGAAGGGCTGGGTTCTTTCTGAATCCATTAATAGCATACCCGATGTTCCTGTATTGCATGTCAGCAAATATGAGCAGCCTGGAACTTGCCCAATGTTGTGCTTTTAAGTAAAGGTTTGCGTCTGTTTTCCTTGCGTCAAGTAAGTACCATCTGTAATCATTTGGTACGCCATACTCAGCCCACTTGATAAATCCATAGTGCTCTCCTTTATATTGCGTAAATCCGCCTCCGACGGAAATGCTGCTCTTCGCCTTTTCGTAAAGCAGAGAGAATACTGATCCGTAAAAATAGTTATCCAGCCAAAGCTGCCTGATAAGGTTCGTCTTGTGAAGTGTATCAGTTGTAGACGGGGAGATAAATGGTTCCAGACCATAAGTGCTGAAACGCTCTTGTGGTTTGTACTCTTCATAATAGCCTCTTCCTCTGGTCAAAAAGCCGGCTATATGGGCCGAAAGAGATTCATTAAAGCGGTGATCCAGGAACAATTGATAGTGGTCTTGCTGGTAATTGTCCGTCTGATTCTTGTAGGTGAAGTAATTATTAGTCCTCGGGTTCGAATGAAACAGGTTTACTGAATCTTCAGGTGTAAAATAAAGAGCGCCAATATTGTGTTGGTAGTGACGGTAAAGGTCGCTGTCATTTCCCTCCAGTTGCGCTTGAGGCACAGCATTCCATGCCTGCCCGGTCTTTTCATTACCCGTCATCATCATGAACCTCAGCGAGGTTTGTTCCGAAGCTTTCCACCCGGCTATTATCTGCATAGCCTTCAGAAGAGATGCTGATCGTTCCCGAAATCCGTCAGAACTGATACGCGACAACCGAACATCAAATTGGAGCCCGCTTGTCAGTAAACCTGTCCCGGCCTTCACAGTGCTTTTCCATGTATTGAATGAACCAATGCTGTTATTGATCTCAACACCTGCTTCTTTCATTTGCTCAAGGTTACTGATACTCATCGTCGCTCCGAAAGCTCCGGCGCCGTTAGTGGAGGTGCCTACCCCTCTTTGTATCTGAATTGAATTGGTAGACGAGGCAATATCAGGGAAGTTGACAAAGAACGTTCCCTGGCTTTCGGCATCGTTTACCGGTACGCCGTTTAGGGTGACATTTATGCGTGTCCCGTCTGTTCCCCGTATTCTGAGGCCGGTATACCCGATACCTGCTCCCGCGTCTGATGTGGCCACGGCTGAAGGTGTATACTGTAAAAGATATGGGAGGTCTTGTCCCATGTTCTGCTTCTCTATTTCAGTTCCGGAAAGCTCCGTTTTAGCAAATGGTGCATCTTCCGTGGCCCGAAGGGCCCTGATTTCGACAGGGGGCAAAGTCTGGATTTTCTGCCCGGCGGAATCTATGTTTTGGCCGAAGCTGGAAAGACTAAGACCAATACCGGCAAATGTTAGGACTACAATTCTGTGTGCGTACATGATCATTTGGTTTAATGAATGATCCGGTCGGTGGTGAGAGGATACTTTTGTCCCAACAGCAACACATTGACTTATACCTATTTACAAATAAATCGGTACAATGCTGCTGATGGATGCAAAAGAATCAGAGAGTGATCTACTTTCCCTAACCGGCATTACCCGGTCCAGGTTCAGCGGGTATGATCTCAGCCTTTACTTTCAGGCACCCCGGTTTGCAATGATTTCTCATTGCCCGGCAAATGTAGGTTAATTTGGTTAATCATTCCCATAGGGCAAATGGGAGAGCTTGCACATCTAAAAACATTCCTCAAAAACAACAGTGGTTAACGAAAATGCTTAATTTACATGCTCTCAAATAAATTATCTAGATGAAAAAGAGTTTACTTTCCATTTTCTCGGTAGCTCTGTGCGCAGGATTGGCCACAAATACGAGTGCCCAGCCGTTCACGGAGAATTTTAATGGATCACCAGCAATTCCCGCTAATTGGGTTATGATAAATGGGGATTCCAAGATTCCAAGTAATCAGCTTAATGCTGCTATCGTAACCAAACTTACCACACAGGCATGGATGGGTTGGCCGCGCGCAGCTGGCGATTCTTGTGCCTTGACTGTTTCTTACTTTTCAAGTCCAGCTAAGGCGGACCGTTGGTTAATCACTCCTTCGTTTATGGTAACCGACCCAAACATGTTCATTACATGGGAGGATTATAGTTCTGACGCTACCTACACGGATTCCATACAGGTATTGGTATCGCCAACGGCCGGTACGACAGCAGCATCGTTCACAGCAACGCTCTATAATAACAAAGGCAGTGTGTCCGGATTCACCAAAAAGGGTGTGTCTCTTGCAGCCTATAACGGCACAAACATTAGGGTGGCATTTCGTAACAATTCTACCGACCAATATGTCTTGAGGATTGATAACGTTGCGGCGCAGATATTGCCGACATCCGATCTGGCACTTACAAATGTCACTCCCACTTTGGGATCGCCCCTTGCATATGAAACAGCGGGTAATTCAATCACTTTGGGAGGTACCGTTACAAATCTTGGTGCCAATCCTGTTACATCCTATGTAGTTAAGTACCAGCAGGGCGCTAATCCAGTGGTATCCCAGACGATCACCGGTGTAAATATCGCCTTGTTTTCTACGCATACTTTCTCTCTCACCACTCCCTACACGTTGCCTGCAACCATAGGAGACTATGGAATTAAAATGTGGGTAGAACTTCCCGGGGATGCTGTAGCTACTAATGATAGCATGAGCACCATGGCAAGCACTGTAGCATTTAAGCCGGCTAAGAGGATATTGGTGGAAGAAGGAACTGGCACATGGTGCGGCTTCTGCCCAAGAGGCAGTGTGTATATGGATTCTGTATGGAAAGCTCATCACAACAACTTTAGTCTGGTAGCAGTGCATAATGGTAATAACGACCCAATGGTTGTTCCTGCTTACGATGCATTCCTGGGTCCAAAAATCGGTAATGCCTATCCCAACGTCCTTATAGATAGAAGAGAGGTTAAAGACCCAGGAGATTTAATTGACGTCTACAACGAGCAAAAGGACTACTTCGGCTTCGCTGAAATTACATTAGGCAATCAGACTATCACCGGAAATACTTTGTCATTGCCTGTTACTGTTAAGCCGGCCGTTGATCTGAATGGTGATTACCGCCTGGCACTGGTGATAACTGAGAACAACGTGAGCGGTACTTCTTCAGGATACGCTCAGGTAAATTACTACGACGGCGGAGCGTACGGTCCGCTGAAAGGCGCTGGACTGGATTGGGAAACAGCAGGAGACCCTGTTCCTGCATCTGTTATGAGTTACGATTTCGTAGCAAGAGCAATTGTTCCTGATGAGTTAGGTGGCGTAGGCACCTTGCCTGCAACAATGACTTATAACAATACATACAACTACACCTTTACCGCCCCGGTTAGCCCATCCTGGAATCAGAATAAACTGTATGCTGTAGTAATGCTTATCCGTGCGTCAGATGGAGTTGTGCTAAACAGTAATAACAAGCTGCCGGATGCAACTGGCATATCCAACGTGTCTGCAGGGTTAACAGAGATGAACGTCTATCCAAATCCCGCCAAAGACTACGCTAACATTACCTTCGGCTTGACAGATGCTTCTCCTGTACAGATTCAGCTGATCAATGCAGTAGGACAGGTTGTTTACACTTCTGAGAAGAAGTTAGCTGCGGGCTCACAGTCCTTAACAGTTCCAACTGGTAACGTTGCTTCAGGAATTTATAACATCAAGGTTCAAACAGAAAAAGGAAGCTTAACGCAGAGACTTTCTGTAATCAAATAGTTCAGGTAAGACGTAGTAAAAATCCCCTTCAAATCGAAGGGGATTTTTTTATTCCACTCTCTTTATATTCGCTCCAATGGCGTTCAGCCGTTCATCAATCCTTTCGTATCCCCTGTCTATCTGGTCTATGTTCTGAATGATGCTCTTTCCCTGCGCGCATAGTGCCGCGATCAGCAGCGCTACCCCTGCACGGATATCCGGCGACACCATATTTATTCCGCGCATGGATACTTGTCGGTCCAGGCCTATCACCACAGCGCGGTGCGGATCACACAATACTATCTGCGCTCCCATCTCTATCAGCTTGTCCACAAAGAACAGGCGGCTTTCAAACATCTTCTGGTGAACCAGCACCGTGCCCTTTGCTTGCGTAGCGGTCACCAGCACAACGCTGATAAGGTCAGGCGTAAAGCCCGGCCACGGATGGTCATAGATCGTAAGGATCGACCCGTCAATGAACTTCTGTATCCTGTAGCTTTCCTGCGCGGGTATATGGATGTCATCTCCTTTGATGGATAGTTGTATCCCCAGCCTTTCAAATGTTTCAGGTATGATGCCCAGGTGCGCTACATCGGCATTCTGAATTACAATGTTGCTCTTCGTTGCGGCAGCAAGGCCAATGAAGGAACCCACTTCAATCATGTCCGCCAGTAGCCTGTGTGAGCAGCCGTGCAGGCGCTCAACCCCTTCTATCACCAGCAGATTGCTCCCAATACCGCTTATCCTTGCCCCCATGTGATTCAGCATATGGCAAAGCTGCTGCACATAGGGCTCACAGGCTGCGTTGTAGATGGTAGTGATCCCCTCCGACATGGTAGCCGCCATAGCGATGTTTGCCGTACCAGTTACGGACGGCTCTTCCATCAGTATGTGCGCTCCCTTCATGTGCTCGCCATCCAGCATGAACAGGCTCTCTTCCACGTCGTAGTCAAACTTCACTCCCAGTTTCTCAAAGCCCCTGATGTGCGTATCCAGCCTTCTTCTCCCGATCTTGTCACCTCCCGGTTGCGGTATATGCGCACGCCCGAATCTGGCCAGCATAGGCCCTGCTATCATCACAGCGCCACGCAGCTTGCCCGACTTTTTCTTGAAGGTTTTATCAATGAAGAAGTCAGGGTTCACATCGTCTGCCTGCAGTATCACGGTATTTGCCGCCGGCCTTTGCACCTTCACTCCCATGTCAGCCATCAGCTCTATCAGGGTGTTCACATCCACTATGTCCGGTACGTTAGTATACGTCACCGCTTCCCCTGTTAGCAGCGAAGCGCAAAGCACCTGTAGCGCCTCGTTCTTCGCCCCTTGCGGAACAATAATGCCGTCCAGCGTTCGTCCGCCAATGATCTCAAAAGAACTCATGATGCCGTCCTTTATTTGTTCTTGTTCTTGTTGAACTTGTTATTGCGGTTCTTGTTAAACCCTCCGGCACCGCCGCCGCCTCCATAGTTGCGGTTCCCGCCGCCGCCGCCCTGGCCGCCTTTGTAGCTGCCACCCCGGTTGCTGTTGTTACTGCGTTGCTTAAAGTTTGTCCTGGTGTCGAAGTGCACCTTATAGCCACCTGTCTCGTAAACAAGCTGACCACCGGAAAGTTCATTAAGCTCATTCTTAATCATATCGTCGTGCACCGGTTCCTTATGCCAGTTCGTATACGCCAGCTTCATGTAGTAGCCCAGCGCCTGGGTAAATCCCTGCTTCTTTTCAGGGTCCTGCTCTGCAAGCGCTTTTTGCATCAGGGCGGTAAAGTTTTTACCAAACTGCTTGTTTTTCGCCGATCCCTGTGGGTAGGGAATTACTTCCGGCCGTTTCATGATTTCCTCCCTCGTTGGTCTCGGGTATGGGCTGTTCACCTCCAGGCGGAAGTCGGTCATCTGGTACAGATGGTCCCAAAGTTTGTGCTTATAGTCTTCTATTGCTTTAAGGTGCGGAGCCAGCGTACTCATCAGCTCTATGATGATCTCGGCGTTCTTCAGTCGCTTTTCGGGGTCTTCTACAGTCAAAAGGTATTCAACCATCTTCTGTACGTTCCTGCCATATTCAGGCATTAGCATTTTGCTTCTCGAGGTATTGTATTCCATTCCTGGGTTTGTCTTTTTAAAATCAAGTATTAGTTACAGGGATAGTAAGAGGATTAGTAAACTGCTGCAGAACTTGATGCCTGGCAATTGGCTACTGACACTATCAACCGATCTGGCAAGTATTTTCCGAATTAAGGAGGGCGGAAAGTATTACCGGGGATAAGCAAATATAAGACACAAAAGCATAGATAGCGCATGCCTTGCGCTCCGCTGCAGCCCACCCACCGGCACTTCTCGTTAACTAATTCCTATTTTAGCAGCTTAATTCCCGCGAAATGCTCCCATTAGATCTCACAGGCAAGACAGCATTAGTCTCCGGCAGCACCCAGGGCATCGGCCTCGCCTCCGCACAGGCCCTCGCTTCCTTAGGCGCTCGTTGCATTCTTTTAGCCCGCAATGAAGATGCATTAAAGAAGGCCGTAGCAACACTGTCTGTAGATAACGGACAAGCTCATAGCTACCTCGTTGCCGACTTCCAATACCCCGATCAGGTAAAGCAGGTAGTGGATGACTACGTAAAGGCCAACCCTATCCATATTCTTGTAAACAATACTGGCGGGCCTCCCGCTGGCCCTGTCCTTAGTGCTCAGCCTTCAGACTTTCTCAGTGCCTTCCACCAGCACCTTATCTGCAACCACCTCCTCGCAACTACCGTCATTCCCTCCATGAAGTCGGAGGGCTACGGCCGCATAGTCAATATCATCTCTACATCTGTAAAAATTCCTCTGAAGAACCTTGGTGTCTCCAATACCATCCGTGGTGCGGTCGCCTCCTGGGCTAAGACGCTTGCTAATGAGGTAGCGCAGTTCGGCATTACAGTCAATAATGTGCTCCCCGGTGCCACCGCAACTGGCCGGCTGGAGAGCATCATTAGCAACAAGGTCTCAAAGACCGGCATCACCCAGGAAGAAGCGGAACAGGAAATGCTCTCCGAGATTCCCGCGAAGCGTTTCGGAAGACCGGAGGAGATCGCCGCCATGGTCGCTTTTCTCTGCAGCCCTGCGGCAGCCTATGTAAATGGCACCAGCATCCCCGTAGATGGCGGCCGCACCGGCTCCATCTAACTGGCTCAGCTTTACCGCTCTTTTCTTTGCCCATCGGTCATCAGGCCGCTTTTATGGGCTGCAACTGCCTTGCCCCAGGAGTTTGCGTGCCTGTTCCCCTTCGCACCCATGCCTCATGGGCGCCTCTACCTAGGCTTATATACGGGGTAAATACGGAGTATATACGGGGTATATACGGGGTAAGTGTGGAGTATATACGGGGTAAGTGTGGAGTACGTGTGCTCTATCCCAGGTTAAACTTAGTAGTACCCATGCAGTTGCCATGAAGTGACCTAAGCTTTTCTATTCCCCGCCAAACACCATCTCCCCGTTCAGGTAAGTCTTTACAACCTTCATATTAAGAATACTCTGTTCATCCGCCTTCATCAGGTCCTCTCTCATCATGATAAAGTCAGCCAGCTTCCCAGCTTCCAGGCTTCCTTTCTCCCCCTCCTCAAAGTTGGCCCTCGCCGCCCAGATGGTCATTCCCTTCAGCGCCTCCGCCCTGCTCAGCGCCTCTCCCGCCTTGAACCCTCCCTCTGGATATCCCTCCCTGTCCTTCCTGAACACAGCCGCATAGAATGTCCTTAGCGGTGAAATATCTTCTACAGGAGCATCCGTGCCCAGCGGTATCCATCCATTCTGTTGCAGCAGCTTTTTATATGCGTACGCCCCCTTCGCCCGCTCTCCTCCTATCCTGTCCACCGCCCAATACATATCCGATGTCGCATGCGTCGGCTGCACAGACGGAATAATATTGTACATCCCAAACATCCCGAAGTCCCTTTCATTCACCACCTGTGCATGTTCTATCCGCCACCTGAGGTCATTCTTTCCTTTCAGGTATTTGGCATAGATGTTCAGCATAGTCCTGTTACCCGAATCACCTATAGCATGCGTACACATCTGGAAGCCCTTTTCATGTAGCAACTGCGCCACAGAGTCAAAGTGCAACTGGCTGCTCAGCAGAAACCCTACATGCCCCGGCTTGTCAGCATATGGCTCCAGCAGGCACGCCCCTCTCGATCCCAGCGATCCGTCAGCGTACACTTTAAAGCTCCTCACATTCAGTCGCTCCGTCTTTATCTTCCCTTTCGATAGCAGGTAGTCATAGTTCTTCTTCACATCGCTCAGCATCACGTACAGCCTCATCTTCAGCCTTCCAGCCTTTTGCAGACTATCTATCAGCTCCACTTGTTCATAGTCCAGTCCGCAGTCATCTATAGTGGTTAGCCCCGCCGCAAAGCAGTTAGCCTGTGCCTTGTCAAACGCCTGCGCTATCTGCGATGAGGAGGGTAGTGGTATCTTCGCGGTTACAAGGTCAACAGCATTGTCTATCAGCAGCCCTGTCAGTTCACCATTCCTGACCTCTATCACACCCCCGCTTATCTTATCTCCTGCCTTAATGCCCGCCGCTCCCAATGCCTTGCTATTCGCGATCGCCGCATGCCCGTCCACCCTTTGCAGCAGCACCGGCCTGTCAGGAAACAGCTCATCCAGCCGCTCGTTGGTAGGGTAGGCCTTCACCGCCCAGTCGTTCTGATCCCATCCTCTTCCCATAATCCATCCTTCCCTTTGTTCTTGTGAAAAACTCATCACCTTTGCCAGGACATCCTCCCAGCTCTTCGTCCCCACCAGGTCGGCTCTTTGCAGACTCTGAGAGTAACCATAAAAATGAGCATGTGCATCTATCAGTCCGGGATAGACGAACATCCCTTCAGCATTCTTCTGCTCCTTCGCCTCATATCGCTCCAGCAGGTCCGAAGATCTTCCTACCTCAAGTATCTTCCCATCCTTCACTACCATTGCCTCCGCCACAGAGAAGCTGGAGTCCACCGTATAGATCGTCGCATTGTACACAATAAGGTCAGCTTGTTTCTTCGATGAGCATGCCTGCAGGAATACGCAGCAAAGGCTAAAGGCAATGAGCTTCTTCATGCCGATAAGATAATAAAAGCTGAACAGCTATTGAACTGGATGCTTTGCTTTTCAGACCCCTGGTGTTCAATAGC
>CAMPJV010000035.1 GCA_946886975.1 uncultured Taibaiella sp.
CCAAATATATGGTCCAGGTGGGCGTGCGTATTAATGATGGCTTTAGGCGTAAGCGAATTGGAGCTGATAAAGTCAAACAATTGATTTGTCTCAGAACTGTCATACATGCCCGGGTCTACAATCCAGCAATCCTTATGCTCGTTGATAATGAGGTAGGTATTCTCCTGGAACGCATTAAATGTGAAAGTTTGCAGCTGCAACATGTGGTAAGGTAAATTTTCTGTAATTTAGAAATGCAAACATATTGTATTAATACCACCTGGAGATTGCCGATAGAAGAGATATTTACTGCACGGATTAAGAGCAAATTATAAGTATGAAGCTGAATTTTAAGTGGAAGAACTTCATAGCGGCAATAGTGGTATTGTCCTTTGCGATGAGCGGAAGCGCTCCCGCCGAGGCGCAGACATATCTGGAAACCTTTGGACAAAACAGGGTACAGACCAGGAAGTTTGACTGGCGGTTTTTTGATACGGAACACTTCAGGATTTATCACTACGATGCTGCCGGCAGGCAGTTGGCCCGTTATGTAGGTGAGCAGGCGGAAAAGGATATCCGCATCATAGAACAGAAGATGGGTGGCAAGTTCCCGCACAGGTTCAATATCATCCTGTATAATAATTACGACGAGTACCGCCAGACCAATATTGGCAGAAAGTACGACTCCCAGCTTCAGGATATACCTGCTGGTACGGTGGACATTGTAGGTGATCGTCTGGTAGTGTACTTTACCGGCGTCCACACTGATGTCAGAAGACAGCTACGCGCCGGCATGAGCAGGGTGGTGATGGAGCGGCTGCTTTTTGGGGAGAATTTCAGGGAGGTAGTGAAGAATGCAGTATTATTAAATCTCCCCACCTGGACCACT
The DNA here is from genome assembly GCA_946886975.1 of uncultured Taibaiella sp. The sequence continues at coordinate 869 of CAMPJV010000035.1, forward strand.
AACGGCTTTATTGCCTACCTGGTAGATGGCTGGGATGCAACCAGCGAAACCAAATGGAAGAATCTCTTACAGGCAAACCCTGACAAAGGTTTCTACGAACTTGCGGAAAAGGAACCTGAACTCGCAGGGAAGGCTTTCTGGAAATACATATCTGAACGTTATGGGGAGAACAACGTAAAGAACCTGCTCTATACCATGCAGATGAAGAGCAGCCTGCCTCAGGGTATTAAAATGACCCTGAATCAAAAGGTAAAGCAAACGTACGATTCGGTCATCCAGTTTTACAAGCAGGTATATGAACAGGACGCCATTGTCCAGGAGCATCCTGATAGCAACAACAACGTCTCCATCCTCGACATAGATGTGCCAAAGGATAATACGCAGATACGCAACATCCGTGTGTCGCCAAGGGGTAATGACGTGGCATACGTGGCCTGGAAGGAGGGAGAGTTTAAGGTTATAATTCAAAACACCCGCGGCGACCAGACAAAGTCGACAATAGTCTCTGGTGGGTCGAAAGACTACAATGAGACTCCTGATCCCGACTACCCTCTTTTGGCTTGGTCGAATAATGGGTACAAGCTCGCCATTCTCTACAGGCGGGGCAGACAAACAAGGCTCCGCATTTATAACTCCATAAAGGCTAAGCTGGAGGACTACGTCGTGCCAAACAACAGGTTTGATAGGGTACAGGGCATGTCCTTCATGGAAGAAGATGACAAGCTTGTATTCTCGGCCATTAAGAAAAGCCAGACGGACCTCTACCAGTTTACTATTCGTGGTTCCAGGATCAAACCGATCACCAACGATCCTTGGGATGAGGTACAGCCCTGGTTTGTAAGCGGTGGCTCCAGGAGAGGCATACTGTTCTTGTCCAACCGGCCAAAGCCTAACCTGAATGTTCCCATCCAGGTAAATGAGCTTCCAACAGGGCCGATGAATCTCTTCTTTTATGACACGAAAACTCAGCGGCCGGAATTGCTCCAGGCGTCAGACATTACAAAAGGAACAGTTTCTCAGCCGATACAGTACGGTAGCGACAATTTTGCCTTCCTCCACGATAAGAATGGTGTCATAAACAAGTACGTTGTGCTTTTCGGCAGGGACCAGAACAACATGGACTCTGCATATGCCGTGCCTGTAACGAACTATTCACAGAGCATTATTTCGCATCAGTATAATCCTGCAAGCAACCAGGTGGCTGATGTGATCCAGGTAGGGAACAAATACAGGGTCTACTTCAAGCCCCTGGAGATTCCGTCAGATACGACACCTCAAAAAATACTAAGTCCGGCTACCCTTTCCGTAGCTAATGATACCAACATTGCTCCTGTCGTTTCACCCAATACCCCGGTTGCGCCAGGTGCGGAGAACGCTGCCATCTTAAAAGGCGGTAATATCTTCCAGACAGAGTTTGGCGAGGAGGACCAGCCCGCGGCAACTGATTCAACGCAGGTAACTGATGATGAAACAGGTGTCGCTCAGGCAGGACCAGAGGCTGATCCTTATCCCCAGGGAGATATGGACTCCATTATGGTGGATAGTACCTATGTAAAGCTCAGGGCCCAGCCTTACAGACTTTCCTTTAAGCCTGATTTCTTTACGGTAAGGCTCGATAATAGTGTCCTGTTCAATAAGTACCAGCCCGCCGGCTATCTTGGAGGAAGTCCTGCCAGCCAAAGCCTCGCAGGTATGCTTTCCGTTAGTCTGAATGATGCGATGGAAAACCACCGGTTCACAGGAGGGGTAAAGCTCCCGATCAACTTTTCAGGTCTCACCTACTTTTTTCAGTATGAAAACTTTACGAGGAGAGTTGACTGGGGTGTGTTATTTGTTAGGTCAACCAACTATTACGACTATAATGTTGCCTATGTAGATAGTGCCGGCAGACCGCTTCTGGTAAATACGCAGGTGGGCAAGGTCACTTCCAATATCCTGCAGGGCTCTGCCAGTTACCCGCTCGACAGGATGAGAAGTGTAAGGCTTCACCTTGGCCTGAGACAGGACGTGCTCGATTTCAAAGCACGTGACACACTGAGCCTGTCTTACGGCAATAAGGAACGGCAATACTGGACAATGAGCAGGGCGGAATATGTATTTGACAATACTGTAGCACCGGCACTTAACATCAGGTACGGCTTCCGGTACAAGGCGTTTGCCGAATACTTCTATAAGCTGAGCAAGCCTAATGGCGGGTTTTACAATGTCGGCTTCGATGCCAGGTATTATAAAAAGCTCTACCGATCTGTCATTTTGGCTTCGAGGGTAGCTTATGCCCATTCCGGCGGCAATCAGAAGATAAATTACATCCTTGGAGGAACAGACAACTGGATAGCCCCTAAGCAAAATCCCATGCCTCCCCCTCCTGGCGAAAACTTTGCTTTTCAGACTACAGCTACCAGCCTGCGGGGTTATAAGCAAAACTCCCGCAGGGGAAATACATTTGGACTCGTCAATGCGGAGGTCAGGGCTCCTATCTTTACCAATATACTCAAGCGCCCCATCCAGAGCTCTTTTATCAAGAACCTTCAGGCCACTGCGTTCATTGATGTAGGCTCTGCCTGGAATGGCTGGGTGCCAAACACGGACAACCTCAACCAGCCGTATATATTTCATACTGCCCCAAGACCTGTATATGTGTCAGTTGCCCCTCCTGAGAACGGTGTTGCCGTGGGCTACGGTGCGGGACTACGGACCATGCTGTTTGGCTATTTCATGCGCGTGGATGCCGCCTGGAATATAGAGGGTTCCACGAAGCCGCTTTGGCATTTTTCGATCGGTACTGACTTTTAGACCATACTAGCCTGGCGTTTGCCGGGCTTTATTTTCTACCGTATACAGCGACTTTATTGCGTTTGCTTCAATATATATGGCAGGCACGGTTATTTAACTGGCTGTGTATATTATTACTTAAACCATAAGTGTACCCGTTTTTCCTATTTTTGTCCGTATAACCGCGATAGACCAATATGAGATTTTCCAAGGAAGCCAGAATAGGATTACTAGTAGCAGGGGCCATTTTAATATTCTTCGCGGGTTTTTACTTTCTTAAGGGCGCTAATATCTTTTCCGGCGAGAATCAGTACTATGTTTATTATAATGATGTTCAGGGACTTCAGGCATCTTCTCCCGTTCAGATCAAGGGCTTGAGTGTGGGTAGGGTGGCTTCTATCACGCTCAACGGGCAGAGCAGGGTAAAGGTCACTATTGCTATTTCTAAGAAGACGGAGATTCCCCAGGGAACTGTGGCAAAGCTTACCGCGACGGATCTGCTCGGCAGTAAGGCCATAAGCCTGGAGCTAACTAACAGCCAGGCGATCGTAAAGGATGAGGATACACTCAGCTCGGCAGTTCAGGGCGGAATCATCGACGCTATATCCGTGGAGATCACCCCGCTCATCAAAGATATGCGCCATGCTGTCGGGAGCCTGGATACCGTCCTTTCGACAGTGAATGGGGTACTGGACGTCCAGGCAAGGGAAAATCTAAAGCAGACACTTGCTAACCTCGATGCCACGATGGCTAATTTCTCCCAGCTATCCCACCGGCTGAATGCCGAAAGCGGGGAGCTGGCTCACGTTATCCGGAATGCTAATAGCATCACTACTAACCTCGCCAGCAACAATGAACGTATTACTCGCATCATAAATAACGCAGCCCTTACAACAGACCAGCTCTCCAAGGCTCCTATCGAGCAGACAATGAAAGATCTGCAAAATACGATCCAGCAGCTACAGGGCGTGGTGAATAAGGTAAACAGTAAAGACGGCTCCCTGGGCATGCTCGTCAACGACGATGGCCTCTATAACAGCCTGAACTCTTCCCTCGGAACCCTGAACAGCCTTATGGCCGATATCCAGGCCCACCCGACACGCTATATTAATGTCACTATCTTTGGCAGGAAAAAGCAATAAACACCCCTGCGCTTGAGCGTTCTAACATATCGTAGAGGGATTGTCGCATTCTGCGGTTGTCTGCTCCTGGTCATTTGTCATACGCGGGCTTTTGCCCAAAAGCCTGCTGACACCGCCAGTAAGGTGCCGGTCGAGATATTGACGACCACACTTTTTCAGGCCATTCAGACGGATACCGGCACCCTGAACAAGCTTATTGGCAACGTATCCCTAAAGCAGGAGGAAAGCTTCATGTACTGCGACAGCGCCTATGTAGATGTGACAAAGAACAATGTACAGGCATTTGGTAACGTACGGATAGTTCAGCCGGGAGGTACGGAAGTGCTGAGTGACTACCTCCGCTATGTTGGCAATATCAGGAAGGCCTTCCTGAAGGGAAACGTCGTCCTCACAGACGGGAAGAGCACGCTTTGGGCTGAAGAGCTTGATTATGATCTGGGCACCAAGATCGGCGTGTATACTCAGGGCGGCACCTTGCAGAGCGAGACGACCACGCTTTCCAGCAATACCGGCAACTATAATGTAAAGACCAAAGACGCGCGCTTCACCGGGGAGGTGTACGTCACGGACCCAAAGTACGATGTGGTCTCAGAAGACTTAGGCTATAATACCGAGACAAAACTCGTGCGGTTCTTCGGGCCTTCGATAGTCAATAACGATAAGTCTGAGCTGCGGACCAGCAGCGGCACCTGGGATGCAAAGAATGAAGTTGCCCATTTTGTTACACGCTCTTCCATTCAGAACGCGGAGCAGTACATCGAGTCCGACAAGATGGACTATAACCGGAAGACGGGTTTTGGTGTAGCCGTAGGGAAAGTCATAGCTATAGACACAGGTCAGCATACCACCCTCTACTGCGGGTATGTGCAGTACAATGAGATTACCAGGAATCTGCTTGCAACCATCAGGCCTGTAATGAAGCAGATGAATAACAATGACAGCCTGTTCATCCGTGCCGATACGTTCTACGCCGCCCCGGTGCCCAAAGCGAAGGACACCACATTAGATTCTAACAGGAAAGCAGAGATCAAAAAGCCCCTTGGTAAGAACATCACAGAAATAAGCAAAGCCGCCCCCACGGATACTGTACGTTCCGATTCTACTCAGCCACGCTACTTTATCGGCTACCATCATGTGCTGGTCTATTCCGATTCTTTGCAGGCGCGGTGCGATAGTATCAGCTATTCGCAGGCCGACTCCACCATGAGGCTCATGTATAGTCCCGTGGCGTGGTCCCGGACTAGCCAGATCACAGGCGACACGATATTGCTCTACATGGACAGCAGCAGGCTGAAAAAGCTATATGTACCGAACAATGCGCTTGTGGTGTCCCAGTCAGGGCCGCCAAAGGCTGGCCTGTATGACCAGACGCAAGGCAAAACACTGACCGGCTACTTTGAGAACAACGCCATAAAGGAAATGGTGGTGATGCCTAATGCTGAAGCCATTTACTATTCGAAGGACGATGCCGGAGCCTACCTCGGCGTGGTACAAGCTCAGAGCGAGCGAATGCGCGTCTATTTCGAGAACGAGCAGGTCAGCCGCATCCTGCTGGAGCAGGAGCCCAGGCAGACGATGACTCCTATGCAGCAGGTCAACATTCCCGCCACCAGGCTTAGCCGGTTCCAGTGGCTTATAGACAAACGGCCCCAAAGTGTTCAGGAGCTGTTTGATTATGACCCTTATCCAGAGCCGGAGGAGCCGCAGGTAAAAGAGGAGAAAGTCAAGGAAACACCTGCCTCCTCAAAGACCAAAAGCCGTAGAAAGAAGAAGAGATAGTTACTTTTGCGCAAACAAGATATTCAGGTACAGAAACATTTGATCAATAATGCTGGTTTACAAATTCGGTGGCGCATCCATTGCCACTCCCGAAAGGCTGCAGGCGCTCCTGCCCATAATTGAAGAAGCACCTGCGCAGCTGGTACTTGTGGTATCAGCCCTTGGCAAGACAACTAACGCCCTCGAGGCAGTCGTAGCCTCGGCATGTAAAGGAAAGAAAGACGAGGCCACTGAGATCGCTCAGAAGATAGAGCAGGACCATCTGCAGTATGCAAGGGCCCTGTTAAACGATAAGTTTTACGCTGATGCGGAAAAAGCCCTCAAGGTTTTCTTTACGGAGCTCCAATGGGCTATAGATGACGCCAGCGCTGCTAAGTACGACTATTCCTACGACCAGGTAGTGTGCATGGGTGAGCTGATGTCCACCCGCATATTTGCTTACTATCTTCAGCAGCAGGGAAGGAACTGCGAGTGGATAGATATCCGCGACATTATCCGCACGGATGATACCTTCCGGGATGCCAGAGTAGATTGGGACTATTCTCATCAAAGAGCTGCCCAGGTACTTGGTCCTGTGCTCGCTGCAGGCAAGAACATCGTTACCCAGGGTTTTATAGGGGCAACCGCGGACAATGCCTCTGTCACGCTGGGACGTGAGGGTTCGGACTATACGGCTGCCATGCTCGGTGCCATGCTCAGGGCAGACAGCGTCACTATCTGGAAAGATGTGGAGGGTCTTCAGAATGCAGACCCAAAGGAATTCCCCAATACGGTGAAAATAGAGGCCATCACTTACCACGAGGTCATCGAGATGGCCTACTATGGCGCGCAGGTCATTCACCCAAAGACCATCAAGCCCCTGCAGAATAACAATATCCCGCTTTGTGTCAAGTCCTTCCTAAACAAAGACGCCGAAGGAACAGTGATACAGAACGAGGTCAACAGCATATTTTACCCCCCGCTCATAGTGCTCAAGAAAGATCAGATCCTCCTGCAGGTAACGACCAAGGATTTCTCCTTCATCACCGAGGAAAACCTTCGCCTGCTCTATGGTATATTTCATGGTCTGAAGATCAAGGTCAATCTTATCCAGAACGCGGCTATTTCGTTCGTAGCCTGTATAGACCACAAGGAGGATAAAGTGAAGGCGCTCATAACGGAATTGGAGAAGGACTACAAAGTGCTTGTGAACAGCGGTGTCAGCCTCCTTACTGTTCGGCACTATACGCCTGAAATATTATTCGACCTGACCAAGAGCAAGTACATCCTCCTGGAGCAAAAAACCCGCCATACCGTTCAGGTGGTGGTGAAGTAGTGGCCTTATCAGTGGCATGCTCGCTGGAACCGTCACGACCTGTTATTTAGCTTCCACGGTTGCCTGTTGATGCGGCAGTGTATGCCTGCCATAGCGCAGGCTAAGATAGTGTACTGACAGGATCAGCATCGAAAACTCAAAAGCTCCGAAGAAGCGTTCCTGCAAAGACGGGAAGAGGAACAGCCTTATCAGTACGGTTGTCACAACTATGTAGACTACCGTGCCGGTGCCTTTGCTGCCTTTCAGTATCAGGAAAAGGGATATCAGCGCGTAAATGATATAAGTAGGATTGGTCCTAACTATGTAGAGCATGTCTCTTACGTGCTGTACATAGTCCGTTACGGAAAAGAGGAAGGCAAACCTTGTGAACCAGTTGGCTGAATCTCCGAGCAGAACAGGTATGCCTATCAGGCCTGTAACCAGCAGCATTCCCATCGAGGCAAGTCTTAGCAGCTTGCTCCCATAATTGCGCAAGTACACATAGTTCACCGCGACTGCCGCGAACACGATATTGTCTACACGCGCCAGGATGGCAAAGCCAAGGCACAGCAGCGTCCATCGCAGCGGTTGCCTCGTCGCTATCACATACAGCGAAAGGAGGATCAGCATATTGGAAAGCGCATCGGGGGTAGAGGTCCTTACCAGTTCCCGGAAGATGGGTAGAAAGCCAAACAGGACACTGACAGAAGCAGCTAACACGGGAGGCATATATCTTGCCAGCCACACACAGACAACCAGCAGCATCAATAGCCCGGCTATCATAGAGGGGAGCAGCGTGGCCTTTACCAGCGGCACTCCGCCCTTGTGAAATAAAAACACGAGGAAAGTATATAGGGGCTTTGTCCTGAAGAAGCTCAGTTGATTCCCGAACGCTGTTGCGTCCATCAGGCACTCACGCCGGTCTTCTATGCTTGCAGTCAGCCCGTCGTACACATCGGCTGGCACCTGCCGCCGCACTGCTTCATAAGTGGCCTTGTGTACATGCTGAAGATCATTGTCGCTGTATTCCTCCACCACGCCTATGTAGGCGATCATATCCCAGTTGTATAAAGGTTTCCTGCTTACAAAGAATATCAGGACGGCTGCCACAATTGCTAAGGACAGTAAGTATATGTAGCTTTTTCTCGGCACAGGGGTCGTAAGTACTTCTCTGTTAAGAGCCGCAAACTACGGGGATTCGTCACTTCAGCGGGTGTCCGCGTCTCTGCTTTGCAAATCAATAACAGCCTGCCGGCTCAAAGTGCCAGGGTATAGCAGCAGGTGTCGTCAGATGATCTTCTTTCCTCTCATGGCATCTTTTAGCGCTCCATCCATCACCCTCTCTGCGTAAGGACGGGAGAGGTCATTTAATAGCTCCATTTCCTTCTGTATCCTGTCCTTGTCCTTTGCATCTATGGCGTCCCTTAGTTCCTTCATCTTGCCAAGGGTCATATTAATCTCATCCGCTTCTAAGAACTCATGATGCTTCTCCAGGAACTTCTCCGTCACCTCCAGCATCTGCTGCGCTTCTGTACTGGCTTCTACGAGGGCTCGCACCTTTATGTCGTCTTTTGCATTGGTCACCGAGTCCATGAGCATCTGCTCCACCTGTTCGTCGGTCAGGCCGTACTGGGGCTTCACGTCTATGCTCTGCGCCACACCACTGCGCAGCTCTGTGGCGCTCACCTTCAGGATGCCGTCTGCGTCTATCAGGAAGGTTACCTCCACCTTTGGCAATCCTGCGGGCATGCCCGGTATCCCGGTAAGACTAAACTCCGCCAGCTTCCTGTTATCCTGCACCAGGTCTCTCTCTCCCTGGTACACCGATATCCTCATGCCGCTCTGCCCATCCTTTTGGGTGGTGTACTGCCGCCCTGCTTTGCTTGGTATCTTAGAGTTCCTCGGTATCAGCACGTCCATCAGCCCGCCCATAGTTTCTATTCCCAGGGACAGGGGTGTTACGTCCAGCAGCAGCATGTCCGTATTGTTGCCTGCAAGTATGTCCGCCTGCACCGCCGCGCCGAGCGCCACGACCTCATCGGGGTTGAGCTGATCGAATACCTCCCTGCCGAAGAAGCCGCTGATGCGCTCCTTTACCAGGGGCACCCTCGTTGAGCCGCCCACCATCACTACCGCATCTATATCCTGAGGGCTGAGCTGCGCATCCTTCATGGCGCTCCTGCAGCTCTCCAGTGTTCTTTCCACCAGTGGCGTTATCAGATCATTAAACCCTGCTTTGGTGATGCTCACCTTCCTGCCGCGCACTTCACCTTCAAAGCTGTCGGCTGAAGAAAGCTGCTTCTTTGCCTCCTCGGCAGTGAGCCTTAGCACCTGCGATAACGCTTTGTCCTCCTTCAGTTCCTCCTCCGTTATACCTAGCTGCTCCTGCCAGTATTGTGCCAGGGACCTGTCCATATCATCGCCTCCCAGGTAAGTATCGCCATGCGTAGACAGTACCTCAAATATCCCGTTGCTGATCTTTAGTATGGAGACATCAAATGTTCCTCCCCCCAGGTCATACACGGCTATCGTCTTTTCCTCCTCAGGGTTTACGCCCATGCCGTAGGCCAGGCTCGCGGCTGTAGGCTCATTGACTATTCTCAGCACATCCAGTCCCGCCAGTTTGCCCGCATCTCTCGTTGCCTGCCGTTGCGCATCATTAAAGTAGGCGGGCACCGTTATGACTGCTTTGGTAACCGGCGTCTTCAGTATATGTTCCGCCCTGTGCTTCAGTTCCCGCAGTATATCCGCGGAGAGCTCAATAGGGGAGTAGAACTTGTCATTGATCTGTATTTTGACCAGGCTGTCGGTGTCATCATCTATCACCTTGTACGAGAAGGAGCCTGCATGGTCCTTCACATCCTTATATGATTTGCCCATCAGCCTCTTTACGGAATATATGGTCCTCTCAGGAGCGGCTATTAGTTGCTCCTTCGCCAGTGTCCCCACCACGGGATTGCCATATTCGTCAAAATGTATGATGGAGGGCACCAGCGTCAGCCCGTCTATTTCCTTCAGTGCTATAGGCTGCTTCGTGTCCGCTCGCACAATGGCGATAAGGCTATTCGTCGTCCCGAGGTCTATTCCTACTATCGTTTCCTTTTGCTGTATACTGCCCGTTACCAGGTTGATCGCTACTTTACCCATGATGTCAGATAAGGCTGCAAAAATACCACCTATATACTTGCACGGGATACATTTTCATTATCCCCTTATTTAATAGGGATTTAAGCCAGGTGCAGGGCCATTTCACCTCACGGTTTGTTATATTTGTTTCCATATAAATGATTGATTCTATGATGAGATGGCTGCTGCTCACAACACTCTTTTGTCTGTCGCTTGCGAGCTCCCTGCATGCACAGGACTACTCGAACCGTGGTTTGGTAGAAATCAAGGAGCAGGCAGACTCACGCCGCCTCGACTGGAATAAGGTCTTTGACGAAGCGATGGCGGGGAATAATACAGTCGGCCTCGCAGCAGCGAGGAAAGCCACAGAGGTGTTCCTTGACGCCCACCTTCCCGCCCTGCGCAGGCTTTATGCGGAGGGCGATGGCAGAAGTCTGCTCACATCAGTCACCAACTACCTGCAGATCCAGAAGCAATTTGTAAAGGACGTGATGGTATCCGCCGAGGCGATAAAGCCCGGCGACCAGGCCGAAATAGACAAGATCAACAGGAAGATCAACGACTTCGCCCAGAAGGAAAAGATATTCCTGATCGAGATAAACAACGCTATTGCCACAGAGCCGGAAGACAATGGCCTCCCCGAGCCGGTAGCCGATCAGGACGAAGAGCGCGAGGAGTATGAGGAGATGCGCGGCAGTGTAGTGGAGGAGCGCCAAAAGGTGAAGCGCTCTGAAAAGCTGCCCCATGAAAAGGCTTCCAAAAGAAAGCGCAAGCACAAGAAAGACGACCAGGAGGAAGAATAAGCCTTCACTGCTCGTCAAATGGTGGACTGTTATCGCATTTTGTCACCCTCGCAGAGGGTCTGTGCGTATCATGTGTTCAGCGAGAGTATAGATTCCCTTCGGGAATGACAACTGGCGGGCTGCTATTACATTTTGTCACCCTCGCAGAGGGTCTGTACGTAATCATGTGTTCAGCGGAGTATAGATTCCCCTTCGAATAACAAATGGAGAGCTGCTTATCCTCCCTTTGGCATTTGAAATTCCGTAATTTGGAGTCGCCGTTTACAGTACCTTTAATATAGGTCAGAGCATGAATATTATTGCTCGACTCTGCAAGATCCATATCCCCTAATGATATGCTATGAAATACATTAGCGTCACAGTTCTTCTATTATGCACCCTTTCAGTGCTGGGTCAGAGTCCTTCCTGGCAGTGGGCTTCAATTGGTAATGATGGTAATTTTGGCTATGGTAGTGACGTGGCGGTCGATGATGCCGGCAATGTCTACGTTACCGGTAACTTCACAAACACCCTGATTTTGGATACTTTCTGGCTTGTAAGCGCTGGAGGAGCTGATATTTTTATTGCAAAGTACAGCCCGTCAGGCCAGTGCTTATGGCTAAAGCAGGCGGGGGGCGCTGGTGATGACAAGGGGATTTCTATAGCGATTGATGAGTACGATCATATTTACCTCTACAGCAATTATTCTGGAACAGCGCAATATGGGAATATAGGTTTAACGAGCGTTGGAGGTTCTGACTTGAGCTTGGCAAAATATGATAGCAGTGGAATCTTCCTTTGGGCAAGAACATGGGGAAGTATCAATGATGATCTTTGGCAGGATAGTCAATATCAGAGAGGCGTGTTATATGGTATGGGCGTGTTCACAAAGAACGGCCCGCTTGGAGTTGAAAGTATCCTTCTTGATAGTGTTTCCTTAACAAGCCATGGGGATGCAGATGTTTTTATTTTGAAGGTAGATACCGCTGGAGCGGTACTTTGGGCGAAAAACGAAGGGGCTAAGCTGACCGAAATAGCCAATGGATTGAC
>CAMPJV010000036.1 GCA_946886975.1 uncultured Taibaiella sp.
AGAAAAAACCTAAGAAAAAATCGTTAATTGGCGTTTTACCTGTTCTTCAGGAAGCGCAGATATGAATCAAAGCTTTAGTATTTTAATTATTCAAAGAGCGTAATGCAAAAAAACATCCTCTACCTTGTATTGCTGATTATTGTGGGTGCCGGAGTCTATTTTCTGGTGTTTGACAAGAAGGATAATGTATTTGGGCGTTCCGAAGCCTCGTTTACAATTAAGGACACCAGCGACATAGGAAAGATATTCCTTGCCAGGTCGAACGGTGAATCAATAACGCTCACCCGCACAGATTCCGGGTGGATAGTCAACGATAAATACAAAGCACATACCAGTACACTGGCAGGGCTGATGCGTACGCTGAAGACCCAGGAGGCTCAGGCACCCGTAGCGGAGAACCAGCACAACGCCGTCATAACAAGTCTTGCGGGAAGCAGCGTAAAAGTGGAGATTTATGACAGGGGCGGTGATAAAATGCGGGTGTTTTATGTAGGTGGTCAATCGTATAATTTTGGTGGCACCTACATGTTGCTGGAAGGGGCGAAAAAGCCTTTCCTGGTAAAGATTCCAGGCTTCCAGGGTATTCTGGGACCGTACTATAATACCGACCTGGCCGACTGGAGAGACAGAGGTGTTTTTAGGTTTGATCCGCAAGAAATCACCTCAGTAAAGATGGAGTACCCGCAAGAGCCGCTCAACTCCTTTGCAATTCATAATAACGGCAGTATCAGTGTTGACGTTGATCCTGCGATAAAGGGAGCCAAGTCTCTGAATGAAAAGAGGGCTGAGTCCTATTTAGGATTGTTTCAAAATGTCAACTGCGAAGGTTACCTGATGGGAGTGATTGGAATTGATACCATTTTAAGCACCGTTCCTAAAGTGTGTATTATAGACGTGACGACTAGCAAGGGCAAGCGTCAGCACGTAGAGATATACAGAATGCCTCTTTCTCAGAGGAGTAAAAATATCTATCTCGAGGATGATGAGTATGATGTGGATCGTTTTTATGCCGTGCTCAATAATTTCAGGGACACTGCCATTGTACAACGCTGGAGTTTTGAGGACCTCTGGCGGAGAGGGTATGAGTTTTACGAAGTGGACAAGCCTGCTAACGTAATGGGTGTGACTCCATCCTCAGACAAATAACAATTGTCAGAAGAGTTATTATAGAATGCTGTGCTAAGGCACGGCATTTTTATTTTGTCTTATGAATAGAAACTAAAGTAATTTTCCTTTCCAATCGTAGATGAGGACAATGGTCAGTATAGAGCAGATAAGTAGTTGGTGTAATGGCGAGGTGCTTTCTGGCACAGAAGGCAGAGTAGACGACCTGGTTATAGATAGCAGGAAGATAAGTGATCCTGAACGGTCCTTATTTATAGCAATAAGCACACAACGAAGAAGCGGCGGGAGTTTTATCCAGGAAGCGTATAATAAGGGCGTCCGGAATTTCCTGGTGCAGGATGAGATAGATTTAGAAAAGTATCCCGGTGCGGGGTTTATTCGCGTAAAGGACACTTTACAAGCACTACAGCAGCTGGCTGCCGCTTACCGAAAACAGTTCAAGATACCGGTTATCGGAATAACGGGTAGTAATGGAAAGACGGTAGTAAAGGAGTGGCTGTACCAGTTATTAAGCGGACAGTTTAATGTAGTGAGAAGCCCTAAGAGCTTTAATTCCCAGATCGGAGTGCCGTTGTCCGTATGGCTGTTGGAGCCTGAACATAAGCTTGCCATTTTTGAAGCGGGTATCTCGCAGCCGGGTGAGATGGAACACCTTGAAAAGATCATTCAGCCTTCAATTGGAGTGTTTACTAACATAGGAGAGGCCCATAGCGAGGGATTCATGAATCTTCGGCAGAAAGTAAACGAGAAGCTTATCTTATTTCGGCATGCTAAGCAACTGGTGTACTGCAGCGACTATCCTGAGCTGAATGAATGTATTGTACAATACCGGAACCAGCTAAAGGGGACGAACTATGCTCTTGAACTGTTTACATGGTCACTAAAGCATGAAGCGGATCTGCAAGTGAGCAAGCTGGATAAGAAGGCCGGTTCCACAACCATATATGCCATATACAAGGACACAGAGCTGTCCATAACTATACCATTCGGCGACCCGGCTTCAATCGAGAATGCGATACATTGCTGGTCTGTGATGTTATTATTGGGCATTGATCAGAAAAAAATAGTAAAGCGGATGAACTCACTTCATTCAGTGGCTATGCGTCTGGAATTGAAGTATGGGATAAACGAGTGCACTATTATCAATGATACTTACAATTCAGACATTACCTCGCTGCAGATAGCTCTTGATTTTCTTGAACAGCAGAAGCAGCATACTGAGCACACTGTTATTCTATCGGACATTTTGCAGATAGGCCGGTCGGATGCGGAGTTGTATGATGACGTGGCAAGCATGATAGGGAGGAGGGATATTCAGCGCTTTATTGGTGTCGGTCCGGCGCTTTATAAACACAGGGCTGTGTTTCGGGAGCAGAAGAAGCTCAAGACTTTCTTTTTCAAGTCAACCGACGAACTGCTGCAAAAGTTTCACCTACTGAATTTCGATCAGGAGGCTATTCTTCTTAAAGGCGCGCGGGCATTTGAGTTTGAGAAGATCGACCTGCTGCTGGAGCAAAAGATACACCAGACCATTCTCTCCATTAATCTTTCGTCTCTCACACACAACCTCAACGTTTTTCGAGGTAAGCTAAAGCCGGGGGTGAAGACAATGGCCATGGTCAAGGCGTTTAGCTATGGCAGCGGGAGCTTTGAGATCGCACATCTATTGCAGTTTGCGGGTATAGACTATCTGTCTGTCGCATATACTGATGAGGGCGTGGCTTTGAGAAAGGCGGGAATTACAATGCCCATCATGGTAATGAGCCCGGACGCTATTTCGTTTGACCGAATGATTGCATGGAAGCTGGAGCCTGAGATATTTAACATGCGTTCCTTATCAGCTTTTATGGATATGGCGCAAGCCTTGCAGGTGAGAGAATACCCGGTTCACATTAAACTAGATACGGGAATGCACCGGCTGGGGTTTATGGCCGATGAAATAGAGGAGCTTGCGGAGGCCTTAAGAGAGAATCCGAGAATAAAGGTGGCAAGCATTTTCAGCCACCTGGCGGGAAGCGAAGATCCTGCCCTGGATGACTTTACGAAAGAGCAGGCTGAGAAGTTTGTGAGTATGAGTAAGCACCTGACGCAGACCCTGGAATATACGCCGCTTAGGCATTTGTGTAATTCGGCTGGAATAGCCCGCCATTCCAACCTGCACTTTGACATGGTAAGGCTGGGACTTGGACTCTATGGTATAGATGCCAGTGGTATGCTCCAGTCGAAGCTGAAACAGATAAGTACCCTGAAGACGACGATTGCGCAGATAAAGGGGGTGAAGGCTGGTGAAACTGTGGGATATGGCAGGAAGGGGGACATTAAGCAGGATATGAGAATTGCGACCATTTGCATAGGGTATGCTGACGGGTATCCACGCGCGTTGGGTAATGGCAATGCATATGTTCTTATTCATGGGAGGCACGCAAAGCTAGTGGGTGCTGTATGCATGGATATGTGCATGGTAGACATTTCTGATATTCCTGAAGCGAAGGAAGGTGATGACGCTATCGTATTTGGTCCCGAGCTGCCTGTCAGTCAATTGGCTAAGTGGGCAGATACTATCTCATACGAGATAATGACCGGTATTTCTCAAAGGGTGAAGAGAGTATATGTGAACGAGGAATAAATAGACTAGAATAAAAAGATAAAGGCTGCTCACTGAGCAGCCTTTATCTTTTAGGGAAGTGAGGACTATTTGTTCAAGGTGATCTTTATTGTGCCGACCTTACCGGAATCATCTTTGATCACTACAAAGTAATGGCCATTCGCAAGGCGGTTCATATCTATCACCTTACGCGTCTGGTTGTTCACATCTTCATGAATAAGGCCCTGCCCTGCTATGGAGTAAACGTCCAGCTTGACATTGACGGGTTGGGTGCCCCAATCAAATGTGAGGAAACCTGTAGAAGGATTTGGGAAGACCTTTACCTGATCCAGGTTGTACTCGCCTATCGTTAGCAAGGAGATATTCAAGATATTAGACGGAGCCGAGTAACAGCCGCCGTTTGAGACCACAGCATAATAAGTTCCTGGCTCGGTAGGGTGGTATGTTGTGCCGGTTGCGCCCGGAATCTCACCGTTAGGGCCAAACCACGCGATGTTAGCGCCCACAGTGGCAACAAGCATGTTCCCTATCAAGGAAATGAAGGGTGCGGATGGGACGCTGAACCTTGACATTACTATGGGTGTAGCTATTGCGGTATCCGTCTGGTAGCATGATCCGTCTGTGGCAATTGACCTGAAGGTCACAAGATCTCCATTTAAGAGTGTATTGCTGCTATAGGTCAAGCCGGTTCCGACAGGATTACCATTTACCAGCCACTCGTATATAGGGAGGTTGCCATGATTCGAAGCGGTGGCAGTAAACTCTACCAGGGAATCCAGACAGCCGGGGTTAGAGCCATTGGTGATGGCAACGCTGACCTGCGGAATGGATATCGGTGCGATGCTGACGGTAAAAGCATTGGACGTGTCGAGCATGTTGATCACGCATGGGTCTGAAGCTGTGAGCGTGGCGGTAACTACGTCATTATTCGCAAGAGTGGTGGACGTGAATGTTGTGCCTGTTGCTCCCGGGACACCTACTCCATTTACCAGCCATTGGAACTGAGGGTTAGCACCAGCACTTACGGCCTGAGCAGTGAACGTGAGCGGCTTACCGGGACATGCTGGCAGTGTGCCGCCTGTGAGGCCGATAATGATATCGGCAGTCATGCCGGCGTGAGTAATTGTGATGGCGTTTGAAGTTGCATTTGCGGGGACCGCGCAGGAAGAATTAGACAGCATGTCTACAGTTACCACACCGTTGTTTGGAACGGCAGAAGTAAAGGTCGGGCTGTTAGCACCTGCCGGTGTTCCATTGATCATCCACTGATAAGTGGGTGCAGCGCCTCCGTTTACAGGCGTAGCCGTGAAGGTTAGCACCTGTCCTGAACAACCAGGGTTTGTGCCGTTGGTAATGGCAATGCTTACGGCTGCAGGAACTGTTGCCTGCCTTTGAATGGTGTAGCCCAAAGAAAGAGAGCTGTCATTGCCGCAAGGGCCGACGAAGTACATTTTGACAGTAAGCACATCATTGTTATTCAGGGATGTGCCCACATAATTGGGAGTAGTGATACTTGATGGGACACCATTTACGTACCATTGGTAGGTGGGATTTAAAAGTCCGGCACCAGGTATTGCGGTGAACAAAAGCGGGCTGTTGAAGCAGGAAGGATTGCTACCAGAAGTAAGGCTGATAGAAACCGCACCACTTGAAGGGCCGCCGCCACGAATGAGTATACTATAGTCTTCGGCCTGGCCAAAAGTGATGGGGCCGCAGGCAGTGACAGGGGGAGCAGTAGTGCGATCTGAAACTATGCGCATGCGGAGCGGCACACAGCTTACGAGACCAGGAATAGTAACGGAGTTGGGAACAGCATACTGGAAAGTATGTGTTTCGAAGGGTACTGAACCCGCATGGGCGTAAACCTCTTCGTTTGCCTGAAAGATGCCGTCGTTATTATAATCTACGAAGACCTTAACATTCTCAGGATTATTACCGGTGCCGATGCTGAAGGTGTAAATGTTGCCTGAGGTGAGCTCTGCCATGTGCTGGCATGCCTTGTTGAGATACACCTGATTGGCGTCTCCTGTATATCCAGAGGAGGTTACACTCATGTACGTAAAAGAAGCGTCGCTGATAACTATGTCCCTTGGGCCGGCATTAGAACTGTTTGGACCAGCGAGGGTGGGAGTACAGGCGCCTGTAACAGCACCCGCAATAGGAGTGCCGCCTAAGGAACTGATGAGCGTGGCCCGGCTTCCTGCAAGGGCGCTAAGAACCCTTGTGCTTTGCCCTGGTGTAAACCTGTCCTGGCAACTAGAGTAGTCCATGAAATTGTGCACAACCGTACCAAAAGGAGTGCCTGTGCAAGTGTTTGTGCCAGAAGGGCAATTGAACACTGAACGCATGTGAGGATCGGTATCGCAGACGCGGTCACCATTCGTTACGCAATTGGAGTTAGTAGGGCAAGTAGATCCGCCGGCGTCGCCTTCGAATGTATGATATAGACTAAAGGCATGACCTATTTCATGCGTCAGCGTGATCTCTCCAGCCTTTGCCTGAGAAGCCAGCATAATTGTTCCGTCTACGCTGGCGGGAGCGCCGGGGAAGTATGCATATCCAGCTGTGAAAGGACCTGAGCCGGTGATGCCATCCTGTCCATCAATTTTATTGACTATCCAGATGTTGTAATACTCTGTGTTAGGCCAGATGCTCAATGCTTTCACTGTTGCCTCGGGAGCTCCGACGGTGCCGTTCTCAATTCCGTCGGCAGCATAGCCGGGAACGGAACTACCATTTACGCGGAGAATACCATTGGTGGGCGTACAGCTGGGAGTCCTCTGGGCAAGCACAAACTGAAGAGGAATGTAAGTGCCTCCACTAGTTGCATTAGGGTATGACGGCCATGTGGCTGCATAACTTTGATTCAGATAACTTATCATGTTTGTAAGCTGCGCATCTGTAGGATTGTAGCTTGAACCGATGGGGCCGCCGGTGTGGATGACATGGAGCACTACAGGGATCTGGTAAACAGGTCCGCCGGGAGTCATTACGATCAAGCCATTGGAATTAGATTGCAGCATGTTAGCAATCTTGGTATTCATCTGCTGCACGTTCTGTGCATAGACAGGATTGGAAGCCATTAATTGCTGATGCTTTAGATCAAAGCCACATTTTTGCGCATGCGCCATGCAAAACATTCCCACACACGCCAACATCAGGAGCGTAACTTTACGTATCATGCTTTTGATTTGAATTTAATATTACTGTATATAGATAGCTGGTAAAATTAAAGCATTCATGTGTAAAAGACGAAGAGTCAGCTCAATAATTCTGCGTGAGACAGGTTGAGGTATTTGCTCTTATTCGTATTAGTTTTCAAGAACTTACAAGATTGTATTCAGGAGAGGTTTCCTGGTGGCGATGTGCATCCGGAGAGGATGTTACATTGGTGGTGCGCAACTGCACAGTAGATGCTGGGGTGATCCGTGGTACATGCTGTGCAGATCCGTAGTGACTCCGTAGTGACTCCGTATTGATTCCGTATTGACTCCGTATCAAAGGCTATCGAGAGGCTGGGATGAGCTATATGAAAGCGGCAGGCAAGGCAAAGAAGCGACTATGTAAACGGCCTCAAGCCCTGGAGTCGTCAGCAGGAGAATGGGGAGGTGATAAGGAGGTAAGGTGGAGCAGGTCTATTAGTTATAAATCTATATCTGTTGTTTTGCATAAAGAATGGGGTTTCGGGTTTATATTGCACTAAGAGGCAAGCTGGATTATATACTAATTGCAAGTGATGTGTCTAAAACATTTCACTGAATCTTCATTTTTTTATATTAAATCCTATCTTTGCCGACTTCTATTTTTTAAATATATCAGTAATAATCAAAGAGTCCTATGCAATTAAGAGGGTTGGTAAAGTTTTTTACCGTAGCGCTTATCCTTATCTCACTGTATCAGCTTTCGTTCACGTTCATTGTTCAGAATGTAGAAAGTAAAGCACGTACCCAGGCCCGTAAACAATCACTGGCTGCTCATCCCGGGGTGCAGGGAGAAGAACTGGAGAAGTTGATTGATGCGCGTTATGACAGGATAACGGATAGCCTGCAAGGAGAAACTGTGCTTGCGATACCATTGCTGAAGAAGTACACTTACCAGGCTGCCAAAGAGCAGGAGCTGAGCCTGGGTCTTGACCTGCAGGGCGGGATGAACGTGACACTGGAAGTGAGCCTTGACGAAATGGTGCGCTCGATGTCGAACAACCCAAAGGACCCAGCACTTAACAAGGCTATCGCTGACGCCAATAAGCTAAAGGCTAACAGCCAGGAAGACTTCGTTACACTTTTTGGTGAGGCGTTTGCGAAAAGCAACCCGAATGCTAAGCTGGCCTATTTGTTTACCAAACCATCTGAGAAGGACATTACACTGACCTCTACGAATGAGCAGGTGCTGAGCAGGATGAGGACTGAAGCTAAGGATGCGATCAAGCGGACTTACCAGGTGTTACTTACCCGTATTGACAAGTTTGGCGTGGTGAATCCTAACATGAACCTTGATGAGAACAAAGGAATTATCACTGTAGAACTGGCTGGTGTGCGTAATCCGGAACGTGTGCGTAACTACCTGCAAGCCACTGCAAAGCTGCAATTCTTTGAAACCTATACTAACCAGGAAATTTATACCGGACTACTAAGCGCAGAGACATCCCTGATAAGCTATCTGGGCGGAGTGAAGGAAACCGACACTGCTGCTAAGGCGGCGGACACGAATGCTGTAGCTGCTACTAACACTCCCGCTGATTCCGCTAAGAAGGCTGCGAGCGATACGGGTAGTCTTGCTTCGCTGCTGAACGCTGATGAGAAGGCTGCCGCTGGTGGAGACACTACTGCGCTGGCCCAGGCTGAAGCTGAAAAGAAATATCCGATCCGGTCAATTCTGTATATACCTGAAGAACTGGCCAGCAATCCTGGTCCGGTGGTCGGCTATGTTGCAAAGAAGGACACCGCGAAGCTGAACGAGTATCTGAGCCTTGACGTAGTGAGGAATAAGTTTCCAAACAACGTGAAGTTCCTTTACGGAGCTGAAGACAAAGAAGGCAGAAGGAACCCGAATATGCCTTTACGCATTTATGCAATCAAGACGGCTCAGGGTGGTGACGAAGCAAAACTGGAAGGAGACCGCGTAACTGAAGCGCGGATGGACTATAACCCACTATCCGGACAACCTGAAGTATCTATGGAAATGGATGCGATCGGTGCCCGTATATGGAAGAAGATGACCGGTGAGAACAAGGGCCGCTATGTGGCGGTGGTGCTGGATGATAAGGTTTATTCATCTCCTATAGTAAATGACGAAATTGGCGGCGGACGTACCTCAATAAGCGGAGGCTTTACTGCGGAGGAGGCGACGGATCTTGCTAATATCCTTAAGTCCGGTAAATTACCCGCTCCGGCCCGTATTGTACAGGAGCAGGTGGTAGGACCTACACTTGGCGCTGAGTCTATTAGTGCAGGTTTTAACGCGATCATACTTTCCTTCATCGCCATCTTCGTGCTGATGCTGGTTTATTATAACACGAGCGGATGGGTGGCAAACGTATCACTGACGCTTAACCTTCTTTTCACTGTCGGAATACTTGCTTCTCTACACGCAACGCTTACGTTGCCTGGTATAGCAGGTCTTGTACTGGGTATTGGTATGGCGGTGGATGCGCACGTACTGATCTTTGAACGTATTAAGGAAGAACTGGTGGCCGGTAAGGGGCATGAACAGGCCATAAAGGACGGTTATTCCCGGTCATATGCGCCGGTACTTGACGGACACATCGCCCAGCTTATTACGGCAGCGATCCTATTCACCTTCGGTCTTGGACCAGTACTTGGATTCGCCACAACACAGCTCCTGAGTATCTCAATTTCCCTGTTTTGCGGTATCCTGGTATCTCGCCTGATGAAGGACATGTACACGAAGAATGGTCGTCACTTCAAGTATTTCACTGCTGTTTCCAAGGCGGTGTTCCAGAAGGCGAATTTTGACTTCATGAAGATCCGCAAGGTGACCTATATTATCTCGGCGGTAGTAGTGCTTGCGGGTGTAGCTGCTCTTTTCAATGGCTTTGACTATGGCGTTGAATTTGCGGGTGGCCGTTCTTACACTGTTAAGTTTGACAAGAGTTATGAAGTAGCGGATATCCGCGACAAGTTGCATAATTACTTTGGCGAGTTTCCTATTGTTAAGACAATCGGTACTGACAATCAGGTGAACATAACTACAGCTTACCTTATTGAGCAGCCAGGTCAGGAAATAGAGCGGCAGGTTCAGGCTAAGCTTCATGAAGGATTGAGTAAGGAAGGATTTATTCCTGCAGGCGTGAGCCTGGACCAGTTCAACAGGAACTACGTTCAAAGCTCACAGACTGTGTTGCCAACTATTTCGGATGACCTGATCAATGGCGCTAAATGGGCTACAATATTCTCGCTGATCGCGATCTCGATCTATATCCTTCTTCGTTTCCGCAAATGGCAGTATTCGCTTGGGACGTTTGTGTCGCTGATCTTTAACATATGCTCTACTTTGGCTGTATTCTCCTTCCTCAAGGGCAGGGTGCCTTTCGCTCTTGAGATCGACCAGCACTTCATCGCAGCGATACTTACAGTTATTGGTTTCTCGATGAACGATACGATCATTGTATTTGACCGTATTCGCGAGTACTTCCGGAAGGAACCAAATAAGGATAAGAAGACTGTTGTGAACAGAGCCATCAATGATACACTTCCACGTACTGTAATGACATCACTTACCGTGTTTCTTGTGGTTCTCATCCTCTTTATTGTAGGTGGTGAGGTGACACGTGGCTTTGCGTTCGCGATGCTCATTGGTATTATCACAGGTACTTACTCTTCTATATTTGTGGCAGCGCCAGTGCTTGTAGATCTTGATAAGAGCGATAAGCTTTCCCAGGAAGTAGACAGGGAAGCAAGGATAGAAGAGCTGAAGAAGCTTGCCTAAAACTGTGACACACAGATATCATTAACGATCCCGTGCCATGTGGTACGGGATTTTTATTAGGTTTAAACTCTACATTTGTAGCTCCTATGGTCAGAAAACTGCTGGAACACATTGGGAAGATCGCCCTGATGATTAAGGGGTCGTTTGCACGGCCGGAGAATACAAGGGTGTACTGGAAGGAGTTTATGGAGCAGTGTAATGACATAGGCATCCGATCCCTGCCAATTGTGCTGATCATTTCTTTATTCCTGGGAATGGTGCTGACTGTGCAGACCGCATATCAGCTGGTTAGTCCGCTGGTGCCCAAGTACGTGGTAGCACAGGTGGTACGTGATTCTGCGATACTTGAACTGTCTCCAACAGTGATCTGTATTGTGCTGGCGGGTGTGGTGGGGTCAAAGATCGCTTCAGAACTGGGGAATATGAGGGTAAGTGAGCAAATAGACGCTCTGGAGATAATGGGCATTAATACGAAGACTTATCTCGTTCTGCCTAAGATAGTTGCTTCACTTATCATGGTTCCCTCACTGATAGTGATTTCTATAGCAGTGACCATCTGGGGTGGATACATAGCAGGAATGTTTTCGAGCATACTTTCGAAGGAGCAGTTCCAGATGGGCCTGACGCAAGGATTTCTGCCTTATAATGTTTTCTTTGCTATTATTAAGGCCTTTGTGTTTGCCTTTATTATTTCGGTGATACCCGCCTACTATGGGTATTATGTAAAGGGTGGAGCCTTGGAGATTGGGCGGGCTTCTACCACTTCAGTGGTGGTAAGCTGTATACTTATCTTGTTAGCAGACTATGCCTTGTCGGTGTTGTTATTGTAACGCCCCGATCTACGATTCAGGTTCGTCCTTCAGGTCTTCTGACTTATCGTTTTCTGAAGGTTTACCATTTACAAAATGCTCTGAGCTCGGAACGGGTGCGTCGCCAGTATAGCGTGCAATAATGGTGTAAGCATTTAAATTAATTTCCTGTTTTATAGCGTCTGGACTCGCGCCTTCTGCAAGTGGTTCTGGCAAGTGGTAGTTGAGGACGAGCTGAAAGGAATTCTCGCCAAAGGTTTCCAAGGCAACATTGACCGGGTCTATTACATGAAGCACCTTCCTGATCATTAGCTTGAGTTCATCTATCATCGGCTGAAGCCTGTCGGAAGGCATTCCATATTTGACGTTAAAGACTACTCTCACACGTCGTGTATCCCTTTGAGAAAGATTCTCAAGGTTTTCATTGATAAGCTTTTTGTTGGGAATAATATAAAGTGAGCCGTCAGCATTGCGGAGCCTTGTACTACGGAAGCCTATTTGCTCAACCATGCCTTCAAGGCTGCCAAGCTTCACGACATCACCTGTCTGAAACGGCTTATCTGTGAGTATAGTGAATGAAGCAAAGAAGTTCTCAACGCTTTCCTTTGCTGCAAGTGCTATTGCAACACCCCCAATTCCAAGTCCTGTGATCAGGGCGGGTATATTTACATTAAACACGGTTCCAAGGACCCAAAAGATACCAATAGTCCAAATGCCAATCTTCACAACTTCCCTAACCAGCGGCAGCAACTGTTCCTTCTCTTTGTTGTCCTCTTCGTAAGCTTTTGCAATGATGACGTGGAAGATGAAATCAACGATCCTGGACACTGTCCAGATAAAGAAGAGGATAAGCAGGAAAATAAAAAGCTTGTCTGCAACGTCGCTGATCCTGATCTCTACGAGCTTATCGTCGTGGAGACGACGGAATATGACCTGCTGCAGGAAAAATCTAAGTTGATTGACAGCGATGTAGAAAAGGAGCGTAATTAATAATAGTTCGACCGGCTTAATGATAAGACCTTGGAAGAGTTTCGCATGACGCTTGTCGCTAAACCTGTTTGAAATGGTGCAGCTAAGCTTAGCAATCATTAGCGACAGTGGCTTCTTCAGCAGCAGCGTGGCAATGATAATGCCTGCGAACCAGAGAATATTTGAGACCCGTTCTGTAC
>CAMPJV010000037.1 GCA_946886975.1 uncultured Taibaiella sp.
GAATGAATATCCGGCCCTTGGCGGCAAGTACGAGGTGATACACCATACTGCTTTCCTTCAGGGGTTGATCAATGAGGGAAGGGTAACAATGAAAGAGGGTGGGGTGTTCAAAGGAAAGAAAATTACCTACCACGATAGCTGCTATTTGGGTCGCGGGAATGGAATATATGAAGCTCCAAGAGAGGTGCTGGAAGCGCTGGACGTTGAATTGGTGGAGATGAAGCGTTGCAAAACAAACGGCCTCTGTTGCGGAGCGGGCGGTGCGCAAATGTTCAAAGAGGAAGAACCCGGCAATACAAGAGTTAACTTCGAGAGGGCAGAAGAAGCCATTAATACCGGTGCGACAATAATAGCCGCGAACTGTCCCTTCTGCACCACTATGCTTACTGACGGGGTAAAGAACAAGGAGAAGGAAGATGATGTAAAAGTGATGGATATCGCGGAGATGGTGGCGCTTTCGCTTGCGGATTAAGGAAAGCGGACTCCAGGAAAGCTTTCGGGTTTCGCAATCAAATCCGGGGAACCATGTTTTAGTTCACCAGCTTCTTTTCCTCAACAATCTTGTGAAGATTCTCGATAAAGGGTCCGTACTCTACGAAGGTATCGGGCTTGGGCAGGTAGTCGTCCGCCCCTAGTTCAAAGCATTTGTCGACAGCTATCTGGGCGGAAGAGGTGGAAGTAATAACTATAGGGATACGCTTGTAAGAATCATGTGCCCTCAAATGCTGAATAATATCGTAGCCATTCTTGCCCGGCATATTAAGATCTGAAAGTATTAGGTCAGGGAGATCGGCAGGATTTCTGTCAAGCCAGTCGAAAAGCTCATTGCCATTCGCCACCATTGCCGTGATTTCAAATAAGTCTAATTCTTTAAAGCTGTCAAGCATGAAGAACCGTTCGTCTTCATCGTTTTCAACAATAATGATCTTATACTTTCTCATGATAGCTGCAGATGCTCTGCCTTATTTTCATTAAGTGTGAAATAGAAAGTAGTTCCTTTGCCGGGTTCGGACTCAGGCCATATTCTACCCTTGTGGCGATCCACTATTTTCTTACAGATAGCAAGTCCAATGCCGGTGCCCGGAAACTCTTTGCCAGCATTCAGTCTCCTGAAGATTTCAAAGACCTTCTGTAAGTCACCTTTCTCAATTCCAATGCCGTTATCTGACACCGCAAACTTGACGTGGCCGTTTTCCTGGAAGCTCTCAATCTTAATGTCAGGCTTTGAAGCTACGGTAAACTTTATAGCATTGCTCAGGAGGTTTTGCAGGAGCTGCATTAACTGTACCCTGTCACCTGTAACCGTGCTGAGACTGTTTTCAATGACAATATTAGCTCTGCTTGTATCAACTGATGTGCGCAGGTTTTGTACCACTGAGTTAATAAGCTCGTCAACGTTCACCTCCTCCTGGACAATTTCTGATTTGCTTAGCTGTGAATACTTCAGCAGGTTGTGGATCAGATCTCTCATCCTGTTTGCGGCGTTGATGGACTTTTCAATATAAGTCTTCAGGTCGCGATCCTGTTCCGGGTTCAGTTTTCTATCAATGAGCTGCAGAAAACTTTTTATCGTCCTGATGGGCTCCTGGAGGTCGTGGGATACAATGGAGGTAAACTGTTCCAGCTCTTTATTGGTATATGATAGTTCTGCGTTCGTTTCTGTCAATTGCCTTGTTAACATCCTGTACTGTTCGTAACTCTGCCTGAGCGCCTTCTCCGACGCCTTCTTCTCTGTAAGGTCTCGTGTCACCTTTGAGTAGCCGATGAGGATTCCGTCTCTATTATAAACAGCTGTGATGATAATGTTCGCCCAAAAGCGTGAGCCATCCTTTCTTAATCTCCAGCCTTCCTCCTCGTATTTTCCTACCGTCCGGGCGATCTTGAGCTCCCTCGCGGGCTTGCCATTCTTTATGTCTTCTTCTGTGTAGAAAATGCTAAAGTACTTTCCGACGATCTCGCTCTCTTCGTAGCCTTTTATTCTTCGTGCTCCTTCGTTCCAGCTGATGATCCGCCCTTTTTCGTCAAGCATGAAGATACCATAGTCGGTTACCTGCTCTACCAACAGACGATAACGCTCCTCACTTTCGCGAAGGGCCTCTTCATATTCCTTTCTGCCGCTAAGGTCCCGGGTGACTTTCGAAAAGCCGATCAATTTGTTAACCTCATTATACAGCGGCGTGAGGATCACATTGGCCCAGAAGACGGATCCGTCCTTGCGCACCCTCCAACCTTCCTCTTCATACCTGCCCTCGTCTACTGCAGTACGAAGTTCCCTTTCATACTTCTTGTCGTGAAGATCCTGGGCAGTATAGAAGATCGAAAAGTGCTTACCGATGACCTCGTTCGAAGAATAGCCCTTTGTCCGCCTTGCCCCTTCGTTCCAGGTCATGATATGGCCGGTGGGATCGAGCATAAAGATGGAGTAATCCATGACGCCCTCCACCAGAAGTCGGTAACGCTCTTCACTTTCACTTATTTCCAGCTCGTAATCTTTCTTTGCAGAAACATCGCGGATGATACAGCTAAAGCCGAGCAGGGAGCCGTCGGGTGCAAGTGAAGGGTTCAGGCTCATTTCTCCCCAAAACCTTGAGCCATCCTTCCTGGTCTTCCATCCCTCAGCTGAGTAGTCGCCCTTAGTACGGGCCTCCCCTAACTCATATTCCTCTTTGTTAATATCCCCGGGAATGTTGTAGAGCATCGACAGGTGGTTTCCCAGAAGCTCATCTTTATGGTAACCCGACAAGGCTGTCGTAGCCGGATTCGCAAACACTATAAACCCATCTTTGTCGAGTATTATTAATGCGTCCCTGATGCTGTCTACAAGTAGCTGGAGGTCCGGTGTCATTGTTGGGGTAAGGCCGTTTTGGGTTTAAAAATAATTATTTAAAGACCTCTGCACGCATACTTCTTCGCGCTTCACACAGGTGTTTTTTACACTAATAGCTTAGTAATTGAATTCCAACAGGCTAGCAAAGGGCTTCGTCACGAATGTTTTCAGACTTGTGAATTGACTTTCCTATTGTGTATTACCTCTAGACCAAACCAACAGGTTAGATCTACTACCGCTACCTCAAATATCATGCCTGCAGACAAAGCAGCTGTTAATCAACTGGTTCAGCTAAATTTGCAACCTTTCAGCTATGAGATCAATAGACACAGACAGAGGGACCTGGCGTGATGAGCTTGTCAATAATATTGTATTTATTAAGCAACACAGGAGATATCCTTTTACCGTAAAGACTGTGATGCCCTTAGTGACCTCAGTCGCATTGCTCGGGGTCTTCCTCTGGTTAGCGTGGGGGCTGTTAATCGGCAGAAAGGAGTCAGGAGGAGGTTTCCCTCTGCTCATATTATTCATATTCTGCGTGCCCGTTGTGGTCGCAATTGCCCGATATTTTAACCTTATCGGTTTTCGGGCGATACACACCTCATTTGATATGGCCGAGAACACCAGGGTGCTCAGGTTATTTCTTGAACAGCACAAGCTGGTGACTTTTCAGCACCCGTCAATGGAGGGGATATTCCAGATTATAAGCAGGAATATTAGTGCGGTGGGGGAGGATAGAGAGGCGCTTGTTTTTGTAGCAGATGACAAGCGTATCCTGGTAAACAGCCATTACACCAGCTCGCGCAAATGGTTTCGCTTCTTGAGTCCGCCCACACATGAAAAGGAAATCATAAAAAGCTTCATAAAATGGCTGTCGGACCAGGAGAGACAAGGACGCAGTGATATAGTTTCGAAGAGATTCTGATAACTTTGCACTATGCGGACAAATGAAGTATTGGAGCTATTGCCAGAGCACTTCTCAGACGAGTCGAAAGTCTGGATCTTTCAGAGCAACAGGCCGTTCATAGAGAAGGAGCAGAAGGAAATAGATGAGCAGCTCTACCAATTTTACGTGCAGTGGCTGGCGCATGGGGACGCAGTAAAAGGGTGGGCGAAGCTATTGTTTAACCAGTTTGTCGTAGTGCTGGCGGACGAATCGGGTACGAATGTGAGCGGGTGCAGCACAGATAGCATGGTACGGATCATCAAGAGCCTGGAGCGACAATACGATGTTAACTTCTTCGACAGGATGACCATTACTTTTCTTATTAACGGAAAAGCGCAGATGTTACCTTTCGGGCAGGTGCAGTATGCCCTGGAGAAGGGATACATAAATGAGCATACCCTTACCTTTAATAATATCGCTACGACGAAGTCTGAGCTGCTCGAGACCTGGCTGGTGCCTATGAAGGAGAGCTGGCTGGCGAACAGGGTTAGCTTTGCGTAGGTAAACAGCGTAATATACTAATAACAGAAACGCCTTCCATTGGAAGGCGTTTCTGTTGAAGTGATCTATGTGACCTAGTCGATCTCTTTGCTGAAATATTTTCCCAGGGACTTTCCAGCTTTCTCGTAAGCCTCTGCAAGACGCTCGCCAGTGTCGAAGTCATACCCGCCACCTGTGCGACCTGGCACGTTGTCTATAGTGATGCGGGCAATGACATTCTTTGGGTTGGCAGTTTCTATCACCAGCGCTTCTCCATCAATGAAAGCATCTCTGCGGCTGATACCTATGTTGTAACCTGTTTCCACATGTGTTGTTTTGAACACTAAAGTGTACTTCTCATCAGGCATGTCGCCCAACTGCAGGTCTGACTGCTTCTCGAACATATCTTTAAAGTGCACGTGGAAGCGCTTTTCGCGATCGGCTACCCAGGAGTCGGCCCACTTGTCACCCTTACCAGCTTCTTTCTTGTTGTATTCCTCCTTCTTGTTGGAGACGAATTCATCCTCGGGGATGTTCTTAGTGGTGCAGGTCATCCCACTGTAGTCATACTGCACATTCATTTTCTTTACACCCTTGAGTGCATCAAGCTTTCCTTCTTTTAACCTGATCTTTTGCCCCATGGCCGTAGAAGCTGCCAGGCTGAAGGCTGCGACGGTTAGCGCGAAACGTATCATTTTCATGTTCTCTGATTTTGCGGTAAAATAAATACAAAAACTCTTGAAAGGAAATAGGTGGCAGCACTGATTTTATGCAAACTTCCAGCGCTCCCAGGAGTGCTAGCTATGGGACAGTTGTAGAACAACTTTAGCACGTATGCAGGAGATGACCTGTGTGCAACTCCGCAATACACCACTTATACTGGCCTATTATAAGGGGGGACAATCTTCCAAAGCCTATGGCGATAACGACCAGAGGTGCCATATGCCCGGGAAGCCCTGAGAACTATTTCTAAATCCTTCCTCCGGAAGAGTGAGGTGTAAAAGGAAATCTCTATAAAATAGTATATTTGCGCGCCTTTGGAGTGGAGGTAATCCGTCGCTGAGAGGCGGTAATTGCTTTGCAAAAGTCTCCCTGATCATCATTGACAAAGGACCCGATATTCGAACAGGATAATAGCTATCCGATAAATACTTTGAAGAATAAATGAGCGAAGAGAACGAACACCTGGAGGTAAGCACGGTACACATAAATGACATGTACAAGAGCTGGTTCCTGGACTATGCCAGCTACGTGATACTTGAGCGGGCGGTGCCCGCCATTGAAGACGGACTGAAGCCGGTGCAGAGAAGGATCATGCATGCTATGAAGGAGATGGATGACGGGCGCTACAATAAAGTGGCTAACATCATCGGTCAGACCATGCAGTACCATCCACACGGAGACGCATCTATAAGTGACGCTATCATAAACCTGGGACAGAAGGACCTGCTCATTGATCCGCAGGGGAACTGGGGAGATGTACGTACAGGGGACAGTGCGGCCGCAGCTAGGTATATCGAGGCCAGACTATCGAAGTTTGCGCTGGAAGTAGCTTTTAACGCGAAGACGACTAACTGGCAACTTAGCTATGATGGCAGGAAGAACGAGCCGGTGACCTTGCCCATGAAGTTTCCTTTGCTCCTGGCACAAGGGGCGGAGGGCATTGCGGTAGGGCTGTCTACCAAAATACTACCCCATAACTTTTGCGAGATACTTGAGGCTGCAATAAAGCACCTGAAAGGGAAGAAGTTTGAGCTATACCCGGACTTCCATACCGGCGCGATGATGGACGTGAGCAACTATAACGATGGGGCCCGCGGAGGCAGAGTGCGTGTACGTGCAAGGATAGAGGAGGTAGACAAGAAGTCCATAGCGATAAAGGATGTGCCATATGGAGTGACCACTACGCAACTGGTGGACAGCATACTGAAGGCTAATGACAACGGGAAGATCAAGATTAAGAGCGTAGTAGACAATACGGCTAAAGATGTAGAGCTGATCGTTCAACTGGCGCCGGGTGTTTCCACAGACCAGACCATAGATGCTCTATATGCCTTTACTGACTGTGAGATATCTATTTCTCCAAATGCATGCGTCATTATCAATGATAAGCCACACTTTGTTGGAGCGACCCACCTGCTGAAGTACTCGGTAGATCATACCAAAGCACTGCTACTTAAAGAGCTGGAGATAAAGCTTGGAGAGCTGGAGGATGACTGGCATTATTCATCACTCGAGAAAATCTTTATAGAGAAGCGCATCTACCGTGACATAGAAGAACAAACCACGTGGGAAGGTGTACTCGGTGCTATAGAAAAGGGACTGAAGCCATACATAAAGAAACTGCGCAGGACAGTGACTATGGACGACATAGCCCGCCTGACGGAGATAAAGATCAAACGTATATCGAAGTTTGATGCCTTTAAGGCTGATGAACACATAAGAGGAGTGGAGGCGGAGATAGAAGAAGTAAAGAACAACATAGAAAACCTGACTGCATACGCAGTAAAGTATTATGAAGGGCTACTGAAGAAGTATGGCAAGGGCAGGGAGCGCAAGACAGAGATAAGGCCTTTTGAAACAATACACGTCTCCAACATAGCCATTGCTAATACAAAGCTCTATGTGAACTACAAGGAGGGCTTTATCGGCAGCGGGCTAAAGAAAGACGAGCTGGCATTTGAATGTTCTGACCTGGACAACATTGTTGTATTCAGGAAGGATGGCAAGATGATCGTGACGAAGGTGGCGGAGAAGACCTTTGTGGGGAAGGATATTATTTACCTCGCCGTGTTTCAGAAGACAGATGAACGGATGACATACAACCTGATCTACCTGGACGGGAAGAGTGGGATAGCCTTCAGCAAGCGGTTTAATGTGACCGGAATAACAAGAGACAGAGAATATGACCTTACAAAGGGAAATCCAAACAGCAAGGTGCTCTACTTTTCTGCGAATCCGAACGGAGAAGCGGAGGTAGTGACGATCACGCTTTCGCCAGGCAGCAAGGCGCGGAACAAAGTGCTGGACTTTTACTTTGAAGAAATAGAGATAAAAGGAAGGAGCGCCCAGGGCAACCAGGTGACGAAATATCCGGTGAAGAGTGTGAAGTTTAAGGAGAAAGGCCGGTCCACGCTGTCAGCCCAGAAGATATGGTATGATGATACGATCGGTCGCCTTAATAAAGACGGGAATGGCATCTTGTTAGGCAGATTTGAAGAAGGGGAGCGGATCATTACATTTTATAAGGACGGGACCTATGACCTCACGGACTTCGAACTAACCAACCGGTATGAGGCTGACTCAGTGGTGCTGATCGAGAAATTCAATCCTGAAAAGGTAGTGAGTGCGATCTATTACGATGCGAAGTCAGGCCAGTACTACGCAAAGAGGTTCCATGTAGAGGCACAGACGCTGAAGAGCAGATATCTATTCATAAAAGAAGGGGATGGGAATCACCTAGAGATCGTGACAACCCAGCAGGAGCCGATTGTAGTGCTCACTACAGGCAAAAAGAAAAGCGACATGGTGGAAGAAGAGTTGCCGATGCATGAAAAAATAGATGTGACAGGCTGGAAAGCAGTAGGGACTAAAATAGGAGGAAGCGACCTGAAGGAGGTTTCCCTGATAACGGAAGGCGAGGGAAATATTGATGAGAACGAGGCCCCGACCCTATTCTGATGGCATATATTTAATTAGAAAAATCAGTACCTTGCAAAACTTACTTTGTTGAAAGGCAACCTCAGGTAAATGAAAAAAATTGAGCTGGAAATTGTAGCATTGTCACATAGTATCACACAGACCCATTCGTACGCGGTTGTTTTAGGTGAAGTTAATGGATTGAGGCGCCTTCCCATTGTAATAGGAGGTTTTGAAGCACAGGCGATAGCTGTTGCACTTGAGCGCATGCAACCCAGCCGACCTCTTACCCACGATCTGTTTGCAAACTTCATGTCCACCTTTGGCATCGATCTTTCTGAAGTAATAATTTATAAACTGGAAGAGGGTATATTCTTTGCGAAGCTTATATGCCAGGGACCGGACGGAGAGAACATAGAGATTGACAGCCGCACCAGCGATGCTTTAGCCCTGGCGGTGAGAGCAAGCTGCCGGATATTCACATACGAAAACATATTAGAAGCAGCAGGCTTGTACCTGGACCAGCCGGAAGGCGCCCAGCCAGAAGCCGGTGAGGCAGGCGCACCATCATCTGTAGCAAGGACAATAACCACCGATAAGGATCTGAAGAACCTGTCGCTGGAGGAGCTCAATACGCTGCTGCAACATGTGCTGGAGCAAGAAGACTACGTACGGGCCATCTCGATAAGAGATGAGATCAATAACCGAAAAGGTAAGTAACTTTATCCATCACGATATTAATGTTGATTTAATGAGGAAGATAGTACTAATGTTCCTTTGCGGAATGATTGTGGGGCAACAATACGGCAATGCGCAAGGCCGGAAATGCGGAGTTGAGGATATAACGCGCATAATGATGTCCCGTGATCCATCCTATGTGGTAAAAGAGCAGCACAGGAAAGAGCACATCAAGGCTCAGACCAGGGCTTATGCGGAGAGCAAGGCTAACGCCAAATTCAAGACCACAGCTACTGTGTATGTACCAGTGGTCATACATGTAGTCCTGAATACAGCCCAGATCACAGAACTTGGAGGAATAAATGGCATTCGTCAGAGGGCGATATCCCAGATCCAGGCGATCAACAAAGACTTCAGCTATCAGAACCCCGACCAGATAGCAATACCCGGCGCATTTAAAACCCTCGCCGCAAACAGCGAGATCCAATTCGGACTTGCACACAGAAAGCCGGACGGGTCTGGCACGGAAGGATTTGAAGTAATTACCACTACCCAGGCAAGTTACTCTATAAATGACCTTGCAACTGGTGCTAAATACGATTCCCTGGGCGGAGCAGATTCCTGGGATCCCACAAGATATCTGAACGTCTGGGTCGTAAATCTCGGCAGCGGTGGCATCCTGGGTTTTACCTTAGTGCCGGGCGCTCAGACACCAGTATTGGAAGCAGGTGTGGTGCTTACACATATGGCATTTGGGGTAAGAGCAGCAACAGCTGACAAATATTTCCAGGGCATCGACAAAGGGAGAACTGCTACCCACGAATTCGGTCACTTCTTTCTGCTGGATCATATCTGGGGTGATGACAACGGATTGTGTCCAACAGACATTGGCGGGCAGGACGACGGCATTGCTGACACGCCACCTCAATCAGATTACACCTACAACTCCCACCATCCTAACGGAGTTATTCCTTATCCATTGACTGACATCTGTAACCCATTACCCAGCGGAAGGATGTGGATGAACTTCATGGATTATGTGAATGATGACTGGATGTATATGTTCACCGCTGGTCAGGCGTCCCGCATGCAAGCTTCAGTGGCGCCCGGAGGCATTAATCACTCCCTGACACTCCACCCCGAGTTGTTGCAGTGGCCAACGGATGTTGCTGATATAGATAAAGTAACGGGTATGAACATATTCCCAAACCCATCTACGGGCAACTTCAATGTAAGCTTCGTAGATCCGCGTGGGCTACAGAGCATCCAGATCATTAATGTGGTTGGTCAAAACGTCCATTCTGTTCGGACGAATAATGCACCCATCAACAATTACAATATTGATTTAACGGGTTTTAGCAAAGGAATTTATATGGTTCAGTGTACCTTTGACCGAGGAACTGTAACCAGGAAAATAGTATTACAATGACGGATGGGACTTTCGCGTTAAGTCAGGTATTAGCACAATCAAATTTAGATAAGCGCCTTCTTCAGATAGCAGAAAAAGTTCAGAATAAACAACGCCTTTCCGACGAGGAAGGCGTTTTGCTTTTTGAAAAGGCTGAGGCCGGGTTTGTGGGAGCGCTCGCTAACCATGTACGTGAGCAACTGCATGGAAAGAAGGTGTACTTCAACAGGAACTTCCATATAGAGCCTACGAACGTCTGCGTCTTCACCTGCAATTTCTGCTCTTATTCCCGCCAGTACAAGCATAGGGATGAAGGCTGGGAACTGACCCAGGAACAGATGATGGACATTGTCCGCAAGTATGACGGGCAGCCGGTAACCGAGGTACACATTGTAGGTGGCGTACATCCGAAGATGAACCTTGAGTTCTTCTGCGAGCTGATAAGCAAGATCAGGGCTCATCGTCCCGAACTGCACATCAAGGGCTTTACTGCAGTGGAACTTGACTATATGTTCCGCAAGGCAAAGCTGAGCGTGGAAGAAGGGATGCAAAAGCTTAAAGATGCGGGACTCCAATCGTTGCCCGGTGGAGGTGCCGAGATCTTCCATCCTGAGGTAAGGGAAGTAATTTGCGCTGATAAGGTCGATGCGGAGGGTTGGCTTCACATACACGAGGCAGCCCATAACCTTGGCATGCATACCAATGCTACCATGCTATATGGACACATTGAAAAATACCATCACCGAATAGACCACATGAGCCGCCTGCGGGCACTGCAGGACAAGACAGGAGGCTTTAACTGCTTCATACCTCTTAAGTTCAGGAACGGCGACAACGACATGAGCCATATCCCCGAAGTGTCAGTTGTTGAGGATATGAGGCTATATGCCATATCCCGCCTGTTCATGGACAACTTTAAGAACCTGAAGGCCTACTGGCCTATGCTTGGCAGACAGTCAGCGCAGCTTACGCTATCGTTCGGAGTAAATGACCTGGACGGAACAATAGACGATACCACAAAGATCTATTCCATGGCGGGGTCTGAAGAGCAGGCGCCTTCCTTAAGCACCGAGCAGCTCTGCGATCTGATAACCGGTGTAGGTAAGACACCTGTGGAGCGTGATACAGTGTACAATGAAATTAAGGTGTACGAAGAGGCAGAGGTCTGAGAATCGACACAACTGAATCATTAGAATAACATTTGCAAAGTCCGGTCGGCAGATCGGACTTTTTTTGTGCCCCTGGCTCAGAGAAGCTGGCATTGCCACGGACACTGTCTCGTCCATGCAACCAGGAGCTGTCTACAGCTTAGTCAGTACAGTCGAGCAGTTCTCAAGGAATGGCCCGCTGCTGTAGGTGTAGTTGATCGTTAGTGTATTATTGGTATACGTGCCGCTACCGCTGAAAGTCTGACCGCTGACTGACTGATAGGGAATCAGTAGTGTGTTGTTCGATGGATCTATATCTGCAATAACGTTAATAGAAGAAGTACCGGTCTTCAGCCCCTGCAGCTGAATTTTGTTATAATACGGGCTGACGGTAGTGATCTTCACGGTGTCGCTCACTGTCCCGGTTTGACCACATAGTCCACTTTCCAGGTAAGCTCCTGCCAATATAGAAGCAGGGTTAACCGGCGGAGCTACCACCCTGATTTTAATATAGTAATCCTTCGAGTAGCGAAGTCCCGCAGCAGTAGCCTTTATGGTATACGTGCCTGTATCCGTATGGTTTGTGCGAATCCTGATGACAGAAAAGAACGTGGGTGTATCGATCTGAGGATAAAACCCCGCGGTCATGCTAGCGGGAAAGTCAGATACCGCGAGCGTTACAATATCTTTTGCCCCTTCTTTATACTGCACCTGCACATTATACTCCAGGGTATCCGTCTGCTCCATGGTCGTATCCTGCAGTCCCAGTATATCAAACTTCAGCGTATCCCCGTAAATCGGATTTATGGGGCCGGTATTACTGTTTTTACCCTTTTTACAGCTAAACAGGGCCAAACAGGCAAGCAGCAACAGGAGATTTCTCATTCTTTAGCCTTTGACTTCAAAAAACTAAGATAACCATTTTGTCCCTTGCCAATGCCAAATCTTCCCGGGCATCACTTTTTTACAGCTCTATACACCATCTTAATCCTCATCCTATGGTCGTTCCCTTTATTGCACTTATCATAGTTGTCGTCTTAGTTGTCATATTTATTGCATATCAGTCTAAGCATAAGGACAAAGGCAACAAACCCTCAGCCTGATAATCGGCCACTTAATCCACCCTTCTTGTTACCTCCACCCGGCGGGTCGCTTAAACCTTTTAAGAATATTTTATTAGAATTATTTGGTTATCTAAGATATTCTTCTTAAATTAATTGTTGGTTTGTTCGCATTAAGGAAGAACCAGATTTGTTAACCCTTTTAAATTGACGTGTATGAGAATGAAATTCGATGCTCAGGAGGAGCACAAAAAAGACTACTGGCTAGGCATAACTGGTTCAGTATTAATACTGGTTACCATAATAACAGTCTTACTTCAGATTTCCTGATAACTTAAAAAAG
>CAMPJV010000038.1 GCA_946886975.1 uncultured Taibaiella sp.
ATATATTACGGACAACCAGAACCATCGCATACGGAAAATCAATACCTCAGCCATCATTTCCACCGTGGCAGGAAACGGCATTGGTACCTTCAGTGGCGACGGAGGGCTTGCTTCAGCTGCATCGATAAACTACCCGGGAGGGACTGTAATGGATGCCAGCGGTAACCTCTTTATAGCAGACCACATAAACAACAGAATAAGGAGAGTAGATACTGCCGGTATTATTACTACTTATGCAGGGACGGGTAGCAGCGGTTTTTCCGGGGATGGGGGGCTTGCTGTAGCTGCAGACCTTGACTGGGTAGTAGACCTTGCCCTTGATAATAATGACAATCTTTTACTTGCCGACTTTCGCAACCACAGGATCAGGAAAATTGTGAACCCGCTTGGAGTTAAGAACATAGCGTCAGCCGGTGATCTTATTATATATCCAAATCCTTCTAAGGGTATTGTTCACTTGTCAACTCCCGAGGCCGGTGTTGTTATGATCTCGGATCAACAAGGAAGGCTGGTAAAGCAGGTTACGTTGCGGGAAGGAGAAATTCTCGTGTCACTGCCCGAGGTCGCTACGGGAATATACCTGGCAACTTTCATCGCCGATAAGGATGGAAGGAAGACAACCCAAAGAATATTGCTGGAGCCCTAATTTTTGAACCAACTGCTGTACATTACATAGTTCTTAGCTATTCGCTCTACTTCTCCTTTTAGGAGGTCCTGGCTGATATCTTTGACTTTTTTGGCAGGTATGCCGGCGAAAATGGTGCCGGGGGGCACAACTGTGTCTTCTAGTACTACCGCTCCCGCAGCTATGATGCTGTTGCTGCCAATGCGGGAACGATCCATCACTATAGCTCCCATGCCTATTAAGACATTATCCTCGACAGTGCAGCCGTGTACTATAGCATTATGACCAATTGACACATTGTTACCTATTATTGTCTTTGTTTTCTCATAAGTGCAATGAATGCACGCTCCATCCTGCACGTTTACCCTGTTGCCCATTCTGATGCTGTTTACGTCGCCACGCACTACTGCGTTGAACCAGACGCTGCATTCGCTACCCATCTCCACATCACCGACGATTGTGGCATTCGGAGCTATAAAGCAGTCAGAAGGGATTGTTGGATAGACACCCTTTACCGGCAGTACTAAACCTTTTTGACGTTCTGATTCCATGTGTAACTGCTTTACTTGAACAGATTATACTTAATGATACAGTAGATAGCTCTAAAACCATCTTTCCAACCGATCTTTTTGCCTTCTTCATAGGTCCGTCCATAGTAGGAGATCCCTACCTCGTATATTCGGGTGTCCCGTAGCCTTGAGACTTTAGCTGTTATTTCGGGCTCAAAGCCGAAGCGGTTTTCTTCAATTGTTATGCCCTGAATAGTTTCCCGACGGAAGAGCTTATAGCAGGTCTCCATATCCGTTAGGTTCAGGTTGGTAAGCATGTTAGAAAGCGTCGTTAGCCAGCGATTTCCGATCGAGTGCCAGAAGAAGAGAATTCTGTGGGGCTTGCCGCCGATGAACCTTGAGCCATAGACGACATCTGCAAAGCCGTCCAATATCGGCTGCAGGAGGATGTTGTATTCATTAGGGTCATATTCAAGATCTGCATCCTGAATGATCACATAATCTCCTGTTGCCTTCTGTATTCCTGTTCGCAAGGCAGCTCCTTTTCCCTGGTTGACTTCATGTTTGTAATAGCTTATCGGGAGGTCTGGGTTTGCAGCCTGATAGCTGAGAACAGATTCTTCAGTATTATCCCTGGAGCAGTCATTGACAATGATCACTTCCTTTTGGATTCCATTCGGGATCACCACGGCCTTCACCTTATTTAATATATGGTGGATCGTTGGTCCTTCGTTGTAGGCTGGTATAACAATGGATAGCGTCTGAGCCATTTGAGCTTTAATGTAAATAAGTTTCCAAAATACAACAGAGTCGGGACTTTTTGCTGGCTTTTGGCTGATAGCCATTAGTCATAGGTCTGATCTGTATTGTCGTTCTCCAGGTCGGTTAACAAAAATCTATTTCCGCTACCTTTACACCAGCAAGGAACAAAGATGAGAGCTTACCTAGATTTACTTCAGCATATACTTGACACGGGTTCTGAGAAATCTGACCGCACAGGTACCGGAACTATAAGTGTCTTTGGTTATCAGATGCGGTTTGATCTGACTGAGGGCTTCCCATTGGTCACCACCAAGAAGCTGCATCTGAAATCTATCATCCACGAGCTGCTGTGGTTTCTTACAGGTGATACGAACATTAAGTATCTAAAAGAAAATGGCGTGAGCATCTGGGACGACTGGGCTGATGAGAACGGCGATCTGGGGCCGGTTTATGGTCATCAATGGCGGAGCTGGATGGGCGCTGACGGAAAGACATACGACCAAATAAACGATGTTCTTCACCAGATCAGGACGAATCCTGACAGCAGAAGAATGATCGTAAATGCCTGGAATGTAGCTGACCTGCCAAAGATGGCGCTTAGTCCCTGCCATGCTCTATTCCAGTTCTATGTAGCAGACGGAAAACTTAGCTGTCAGCTGTACCAGCGGAGTGCAGATGTATTCCTGGGGGTTCCTTTCAATATTGCTTCTTACGCTCTCTTAACCATGATGATGGCACAGGTTACCGGACTTCAGCCGGGAGAGTTCATTCATACATTTGGGGATGTTCACCTGTATAGCAACCATATAGAACAGGCAAAACTACAACTTACGAGAGAGCCATATCCATTGCCGGCCATGAAGCTGAATCCGCAGATTACGGATTTGTTTGGGTTCAGGTTTGAGGACTTTACGCTGGAGAATTATCAAAGCCATCCGCATATCAAAGCGCCAGTGGCGGTCTAAACACTAATGTCTAAATCCGAAATCCTAAGAAAGTTCCATTGAAGAAGAAGGGTTAATACTATAAAAGCTTATAATCAATCTAAGTAAATCATGCTCATTTCTGCCATAGTTGCTCTTGCTGAAAACAATGCCATAGGAAAGGATAACAAGCTGCCCTGGCATCTGCCCGACGATCTTAGATTCTTTAAACGGACAACTATGGGCAAGCCTGTTCTGATGGGAAGGAAGACATTTGATTCAATGGGCAAGGCGCTGACCGGTAGATTGAACATTGTAGTTTCTCATCAGCAAGACCTTAAACTGCCTGATGGCGTATTGTTGTATAATGATCTTAATAAGGCCATAGAGCGGCTGGAAGGTGAGGATAACGAAGAGGTCTTTATCATAGGAGGAGGTAAGATATTTGAAGAGACACTGGATCGCACAGACCGTCTGTACGTAACCAAGGTCCACACTGTAATAGAAGACGCAACTGCTTTTTTCCCGGAGATTGACCACTCGCACTGGAAGCTGGTGTGGGAAGAAAGGCACGAAGCCGATGAGAAACACAAGTATGCCTTTACATTCCAGCAACTTGAAAGAACCAACCTGTGACCACAAGACACCGGTTAAAAGAATACCTGAAATACCTGAGAAAAGCAAGATCGCGCCATGGTGTACATAGCCCTTTCGTTTATGGCTTTATAGAAAACGTTCTCAGAAATAACGACGGACTAGCTGCTTCACTGATACTGGTTACGTCGAGGCATAAAAAGCTGGTGAACCAGCTCATCGCTTACTTCAACTGCAGGAATATTCTCTGGCTTACGAACCATCACGGAGAGCAGGAGACCTTTATCAGCATCGTGGATGGAGAGGATGGCAAAGCTCAGGTTAAGTCGGAGCTTTTTGACGCCGGAGCTTATGATCAGTATCCTCAGCCCGACCTTATATTAATAGACCTGAGAGACCCCACGGACTGGCGGCCAGCCTTTGATAAGTTCCGCTTCCGGCTGAAGCAGGATAGCATTGTACTGATTAACTCCATCCATCACAGCAAGCAGCATACGGAAGCATGGGGAGAGATATCGGAGATGGAAGAGGTAAAGTTAAGCCTTGACCTTTATAAGGTCGGCTTGCTATTCTTTCGCGAAGAGATAAGGGAGAAGCAGCACTTCGTGCTGAAGAGTTAACAGTTTAAACAGTTTCACAGCGATCAGTTTTATATTAAAGGCCTGAGGTATCTCAGGCCTTTAATATTGCGGTGCTTATGAGCACCACTTGCACCGACTAAATTATTGCTTCAGGAGGGTCTGCATGAAGATAACCCTCCCCGATTCGCCCCGCACCGCGAGCCAATATGTACCAGGGGTGAGGT
This sequence comes from uncultured Taibaiella sp., assembly GCA_946886975.1. The sequence goes on from CAMPJV010000038.1 coordinate 4,219, forward strand.
GCTGAATTGAAATAGTTTCGCGCTCCTGATTCCAGGTGCGTGTTGTACTATATACCCTCTGCCCTGCTGCATTTATTAGTTCCAGGCCAACCTTTTTTCCCAATCCCGTGGGCCAGCTGATATTCAACTCACCGCCTGCAGGGTTGGGATACAATGTCATTTGCTCCTGACTGGACACATTTTTGACGCTATTTGGATCATTGTAGATCTCATAGTAAAAGTGCCGGATTATGCTTGAGTCCCATACCTGGCCATTAGCGTTGTACACCTGTTTCTCCAGTGGATTTCCATAGCTTGAATATGTATATGCATCCTGCTGTGCAGGTACCCAGTTGTTATTGTTGTGGACTTCAAAAAGTACTGTGTCAGGCAGGCCCTGCGCATTCAGATGTTTAATGCTTCGGAACTGGGGCTCCCACATTCCATTATTATATACGGATTCTTCCTGGAAAGTGGCAAAAGCACTATTGTTACTATACCCAAAGCTATCCTTTGTGCCCGGGAGCAGACTCAACCCCGAAAAGTAATATTCCGTTGAAGTTTGCAGCTTGTTGTTGCTGTAGAAAGTATTGACATACTTACCCACTGTCGTCCATGTAGAAAGTATCATAACGTCAATCGTCACGTTAGTTATATTGCCAGCAACGTCGAAAGTATAGTTAATCACGCCAGCAGTAGTCCACAGTCCATTGTTGTACTCATAAAGGCTATCCCTATGGTGCTGTCCCTGCGTATCGTAATACAAGACCATCTTGCTACTTGAATCCAAGCCGCTACCACCATCGTACAGACTTGTGATCATTGCCAGCCGGCCCTGAGCGTCGTAGGTATGGTAATAAACGTCAGCACCGTCAGGCAACCCCAGATCATAATAGTAGTCGCCGAATGAGGCAAGGCTTTTATTTCCATTGAATGTGGCGGTCGTAAGTTCGTCAAGCTCTAAAGGGCCTGTTGCAGAGTCCTTTGACCAAAACTTCACCGAGTCTGCCATTACAGCAATGGTGGATAAATCATAAGGGTAGTCGAACGGGCCGAAATCAGGACCAAAGAAATTATCAAAATCCATAAAATTGAAATTGAATTTCGAGCCGTTCGTTCCGGAGTAGACATAGTGAACTGAATCAAAAATATTTGGGACCGGGCTGGTGTTCAGCTCATACCCGCTCCTGGCGATCACTCTTTCTGTGAGGCCTGTAATCTTAAACTTTGGACTTGTATTTTGTTGCTCCAGCATTCTGCTCACATGATTTTTGAAAGCCTTTGCCCTTGCATTTTCATCCTTGACGTATGGGTTGGAAGTCTGTGCATTCAACGAGGCTGCTCCAAGCACAATGAGCGATAGCGTTAAAATTCTTTTCATTTTAGGAAACATTTTGGTGTTTAATTAATTAAGGACGGTCACGTATGATTTACCAGTCCTTCCTATTTCAGGCCTCAAAGCTATGGAAACAGATAACAATAGTTTTCCCGTACTACCTCATAGCTGAATTGAGCATCTAGAGATACCTATCTGGCATTCTTTCCTGTTTGAGCGCATCTACTATCTCGGCTATCCGTTTTGCCCGGGTTTCCTCGCGCTTGGCACTATTCAGCCAGTGAAGCAGGTATTTTTTATTCGTTGTTTTCAGGGCCTCAAAATAAGCGAGTGCCTTTCTGCTTTTCCTGATCTCCTTCCTGAGGTCGTCCGGCATTAGCAGCGCCTCGACATGATCTAATTTCTCCCAGTGGCCATTTTGCCTAGATATAGCTATTTTCTCCAGACCAGCAGGAGTCATTTTCCCTTGCTCCGTCAGCTTTTCAACCCGCTGCTTATTCAGTTTGCTCCATTCGCTCTTAGGCTTTCTCGGCGTAAAAAGCTGCATATAGCGCTCGTCGTCCAGCGGCCGCATGGTACTGTCGATCCAGCCAAAGCACAGAGCTTCTTCAACCGCGTCGGCGTATGCTACCCGCGGCTGACCTGATTCCTTCTTATAATATACCAGCCAAACGCCGGGTACCTTATTGTAATTTTTGCTCAGCCAGGATCGCCATGCTTTGCGGTCTTTTGGGTAGAATTGCTCGTATGAATTAATAACGGACATGTCTTTGAGAAGTTGAAGGCTATGAAGATAAGGCGTGAAGAGTTCTTGCTCGAGCTGATCAATAAAAGTGCCTGGGCAAATTTGGCAAAAAGCAGCTAAAGGATCAATATCTTGCCCGAGTCGTTTGCCTTTAATAATCCGGCATACTTAGGATGGTCAGTCACAGGCTAGTCTTGGCGCTATCAATTTGGCCAGTGGAACTTTCGTAGTTTACAAAAAATGAAACCGCCCTGAAGGCGGTTCCTGGTTGTCTTTGTCTGTTTGCGACCCTTTGACCATGAACACTCCATTTCCACGGATTGATCTTTGAACCAAAATACAAAGACTTGTATATAATTCAGCTTTGTCTCGGCCCCATTTCCCGGGTATTTCCAGCTGCCCTAAGCCAAATATTTAAAAAAGATATCAGCTGCTACTAACATTCTTGTTCAGATCGCCGTCTTACTCCCGAACCAATATTAAAACAACCAATTATGAAGAAGCTAATCTTAACTCTCCTGACCGTATGTTCGGGTTTTCTTGCCGCACATGCCCAAAACAATGTAATTACAGGCATGATCCAGTGGGACTCAACAGCAAACGGCTCAAACACCACAAGCTTTATGGTGTATCTCATTATGCATGATACAGCAGCAAACACGCTGACCGCGATAGATTCGCAGCAGGTATCGGGCTGGCTGAGCAGCTATTCATTCCTCAACGCTGCGCCGGGGTCTTACCTCACTAAAGCAGCGCCGCAATTAGGTACGTCCGGTGCAAACCTACTTATGCCTACTTACCACGATTCAAGTCTCTATTGGAACTCTGCGACGACCATCAATCATGGTAGCGGCATTACCTATGCCCCGATTAATATGAAGACCGGGGTAAACACATCAGGTGTAGGCTTTATAGGAGGAAACATCTCTGCAGGAGCCAACAAGGGAACCGGTGGCGGCATCCCGGGTATAATGGTTGCGCTACTAAATAGCGGAAACCAGACACTGAGCTATGATTACACAGATATAAACGGGGATTATTCTTTCAGCAACCTGCCAGTAGGCACATACACAGTCTTTCCTGAGGCGCTCAACTACATTACTATTGAGGCCACGAATGTTGCTGTGACTGCAGCCCAGCCATTAGTAACAACCCTTGACTTTAAGCAAACCCCAACACATATCAAGCTGATACCTTCAGCAATTAATGATCTTCCAACTGCTAATTTGTTTTCAGTTTATCCAAACCCTGCAGACGGAAGTGTGAAAATTAATTATACTTCTGATGTCACAGGCAAGGTAAACATCAGTGTTGTTGACGTAACCGGCCGCCAGGTAATAGTCAGAGAATCCAACGCTAAGAGCAATGATCAAATTGACCTGTCAAAATTGACATCCGGTACCTATTTCATCAACATAACGACCGAAAAAGCCACTCACAGCGAACAGATCGTAGTTAAACACTAAGATCACTGTTTAAAGCATTCTGCTTACCAATGAAAAAGAGCACTTTCCTGTTTCAGGAAGGTGCTTTTTGCTGAAAGTTCGTTGGTAGAGAACATCCTACTGCCGTCCTGAGGGATGAAGATCTCAGACGGGACTGACTACCATGACTTGGATTGAGATACCTGGCGCAAGCACTCTCATCATGTACTGTATAGATAAAGCATAGTTTAAGCTAGTATTAAGCTAGTATAGAGTATGAAAAGGCTAGTGCCATGGTCCGGGCGTTCCCAGTTCCGCTTAAGCTGCTTTGCATTTCCAAGGGATAGTTTACTCTTCGGAATACTCGTCAGGTGCAAATTCCTGCACCCCGTATTAGTATTTTCTGCAACAATTCAGGATCCCCTAGCATTCTTCAATTAGGAACCGCTCCTGAGCGCAAATATATTTGATCAAATTCCTATGATATGAAAATGGCGATCGCTTGGTTCAACTATACTGTCCGAAATGCACGCCGATTGCTGACAACGATTTTGATGCTGGTTATTGTTCCCCAATTGAGTGGCTGTTATTACTACAAGGTCCATACATACCATTCCCCGGAATCAAAGAAGGCCTCTAAGCTCATTAGTGGCAAGAAGTACTTTATCCTGCATCAGCATACTGATGTGTGGCATCTGAAGGAGGGCTCCGTTGATTTTGATGGCAGAGACCTTGAAGGGACAAAGGAGCCACTAGACTCGAACCATCGGTACTACTTATCTGTAGACAAAACCCACATAAACAGGTTCAGACCGGCAAAGCGCCTGAAGCGACTTGAAGGGCAGCATATAGTACCGGACGAACCAGTTTACGAGGTTCATATCTATGTAACTGACTATACAGGTGATCAGGGCGATGACATTGTGGTTCCGCTTGCCGCCATACGAAGGATCGAGGTATATGAGATTGCTAAAGGTGCGACTATGTCCTCTCAGGTTCTACCCGTTATGGCTGGTTGTCTGGCGGTTTTTACTGCTATTTTGATTGTAGCACTGAATCAGCCAGTAAGTGTTTTTTAGGTTTGTAGGTACCGGGGCAACAAAAAGCAACGGCGAGAATTGGTGCACTTTTTACATGTCCCTGTTGCACCGACGCAGCCGAGATTCGCTCGCCATCTGAGAATCACCTATGTCTGCCCATGGGCCAAATGTTATTTGATGAGTAAGGGCTTACTAAGCATCATGGCGTATCTCATATCGCGTCTAAAAGCTAAGAATTATGGGTTCTTTTTTTGAAACCAGTAGGTGCGGGTCTAACAACTACCTGCATTAGAAGGCAGAGCTTGCGCTAAAATTGAATTTCCCCAGAAAGGCTTAGTCGGACAGAAAGAAGCCGGAATCATGTTCCGGCTTCTTTAGTAGATCAGGAGTAGGTTTAATACCCAAATATCTGCTCTTTGGTTAGTCTGCTGACGCGTCCGAGCTTCTGCAGGTCTTTTTCTGCAACCCTTTTCTCTGAAGCAACAATCACATAAGTGTATGGCTTGCCGGACATGTATTTTGCATGAAAGTCCTTTAGCTCTTTGTAGCCTAGGTTTGCGGTCTCGTTGTAAACAGCCTTCCGGTAATCTTCGTTAAGACCTCTTCGTTCTGCTGTCAGGTAGTTATAAATAATGGCATCCTGAGTAATGCGTTCGGTCTCTATCTTCTTGCGAATAGCGGATTTAGCATTAGTTATACTGTTCTCAGCAGCGGGCAGCTCTGTAAGCAATTCGTTCATAGCGCCGACAGCCTCATTTAGCTTGTCAGCCTGGCTACCAACATAGGCGCTTACATAGAAGGGATCTTCTTTCTTTTCCGGCGTCATAAAAAGAGCGCTTGTGGAGTACGCAAGGGCCTTGCTTTCACGAATGGTCTGGAAGACGATAGAGCCCATGTTTCCACCAAAATAGTTGTTAAATAATTCGATCTCCGGCTGCATTCCGGGGTCGTACCCTGGGATATTGCGTACCCACCGGATCTCGCTCTGCACCATATCATAGTCGGTAAACAATACCTCATTTGCCTTCAGCTCTTTAAATGCAAACATTCTTGCAGGCGGCGGGGCGGCAAACGTTGTTGGTGTCTTGTGCAGCTTTTCAAGTGTTGCATTAAGCTGATTTAAAGAGGCTGGTCCATAGTAAAGTACGCGGTGTTCATAGCTTGGTAGTTGATGGAGTATATTAGTAAGCTCCTGTGCGGTTAGTGCCTGCACTTCCGCATCCGTCATGACGTAGTTGAAAGGATTTGCGGCTCCATAGCGCGCATAGTTCATCAGACCCTGCATAATGATGTTCTTATTGTTTTTTGCATCGGAACGGGCCTTTGTAAGACGAGCTTTGAGCGCTGTGAGTGCTTCTTCGTCAGGCCTGCAGTTTGCAATGAGATCTTCAAGTAAAGCTGTGGCCTGTGTAAAATTATCTTGCAGACCTTCCAGGCTAATGGTTGTGAATTCATTTCCTGTATTTACGTTGAGGCTACAGGCGAGCTTGTAGAACTCTTTGGAAATATCTTCAGCGCTTTTTGATGCGGTACCCAGGAACTGGAGGAACTGGGCAGCGACAGGCAGCCTTTTGTCATTCCACGCTCCAATGTTAATACGATAGGACATTCTGAAGAGGCCATTCTCGTTATTTTGGACGTAAAGAATTTCTGCAGGACCAAGTTTTCCACGCAGTATATCTTTCTGATAGTCCAGCCACACAGGCTTTACTGGACTCAAAGGCATGTCCGCTACTTCCTTCACAAAGGCCGACTGTTTTCCGGCATTTGTTTCCACAGGTGTAATCACAGGCTTTTCAACCTTGACAATATTTTTGTCTTCGCCTTTGCGCTTATACACCGCCACATAATTATTGCCGAGGTACTTTTTAGCAAACGTGACAATATCCTGCTTCGTGAGCTTTGACAACAAGTCTATATATGCCACGTTGTTGCGCCAATCGTCTTCAGAAGTGAAGGTATACATCAGTGCGTCAGCGCGTGAGCTGTATTTCTCGTTCTGCTGCATCAGGTACTTCTTCATGTTATTGATGATAGATGTGAGCAGCACATCTTCAAAGCGACCCATCTTAAGGTTTTCTATTTCTCCCAGCATGAGGCTGCGCACCTCATCGAGACCCTGCCCTTGTGTGGGTGACCCTTGTAGCATCAGCACGCCGTAATCGACTAAAATGTTAGTGTAGGCAACAGCCCTTAATAGCTTTTGCTTTTTGACAAGATTCAGATCAATAAGTCCCGCACGGCCGTTGGTTAGAATCTGCCCCGTAAGATCAGCTAATACCGCATCTTTATCATGTATGCCTGGAAGTCTGTAGCCAAGAGCTATGAATTCCGCATCCGGTCCGAAGACTTCTTTAACGATTGGTGTGGTAATGGGTTTTTCGGGCTGAAAGTTATAAGCCGGTACAGGCTTTGGTTGCATGTAGGCAAAGGCGGCGTCAATTTTTTTGATCAAAACATCGGGGTCAAAATCGCCGGAAGCGATGATACCCATATTATTAGGGACATAGAAAGAGTTGAAATATTTCCTTATTTCTACCAACGAAGGGTTTTTCAGATGTTCTACAGTACCTATGGTGGTTTGCTTACCGTAGTTGTGATTGCGGAAGAGATTAGCCATCATCATTTCGTTGACCTTGCGCGGGTCACTGTCAAGCCCCCGGTTTTTCTCCTCGTAGACGGCTTCTAACTCAGTATGAAAGATGCGCAACACTGGGTCTTTGAACCGATCTGCCTGCACTTTCAGGAACTTGTCAATTGCGTTTGCCGGTATATCTTCGGTATACACCGTCTGCTCATAAGAAGTAAAGGCATTTGTACCCTGTGCACCCATTTCGCTCATCAGCTTGTCATACTCATTTGCAATAGAGTATTTAGAAGCAAGACCCGATACTGAGTCTATCTGGCGATAGATTCTAGTTCTCGCCTCAGGATCGGTCGTCTGATTGTAGGTTTCATACAGGGCGTCGATCTTATCGAGAAGCGGCCTTTCTTTGTCCCAGTCCAAAGAGCCATAATTCTTTGTGCCCTTGAACAACATATGCTCCAGGTAGTGCGCCAGACCTGTGTTTGTTGCAGGATCAGTTTTGCTTCCTGCTTTGGTGGCAACATAGACCTGCATCCTCGGCTCCTTACTGGTCGGGCTAAGGATTACCGAAAGGCCATTTTTGAGCGTATAGAACCTTGTCTGCATCGGGTCGTTGGTAACATAGCGATACTTATACCCTGCTGAACTCGCCTCCTTCCATTCATATTGGCCCTGGGCGATGGCCATCGAACTGATTAGAATAATGGAAAATAATAGAACTGATACTTTGATCTGACTGAACATAGAATGACTAGAAATTAGCGGGCGCTGAAGTTACATGATAAAAGAAGAAGGTAGATGCTATAAAAGACTAAACCTGGTGAAAGACAGGTTTGGCAGCGTGTAAAGTGTTACGCGGTCTTGCCAGTCTGAGCTAAAATTCTCTAGATTGATCTAAGGGGACGTTAAGTGCTTTAACATTTGCCATTAGAGCTGCCAAGGTCTGGCATACACAGGGTGCAACATAAAAAAATCCCGCCGAAGCGGGATCAGTATTGTTGGAGAACCAGATTACTCTCCGATCTTGTCGCCTGGATCTTGTTGCTGCCCCATGAAGTTATCTACCATGCCCTGCATCATTGGCGGGAGCTGCGATTGTATATATTCTTTGATGACGATAATGGACTTCTCAGCCTGTTCCTGTG
>CAMPJV010000039.1 GCA_946886975.1 uncultured Taibaiella sp.
CCTCTAAACCCCATCTCCCATGGCTAGACAGAACGCCTAAGATAACTTACCACGCTAAAACGTAGCACAAAAAAGAGGAGACCTCTCAGGCCTCCTCTTTGATTATTTTGCCGGAAATAAGAACTGGCTCGCTCGGATTTCCTTAGTATTTAGAAATTAGTACTTAGGATTTAAAACGGTATATCCTCATCCTTTATCCCCGAATCCGTCTTCTTAAACGGCGTACTCATATCGTCATCATCGTCAAAGCTATAGTTGTTAGCCTTTGATGGCAGCGTCTGGAAACCGCCCGGAATGAACATCTTCGACCCTCCGAATTCACTTGGATCCCTCCTGATGCCGGCCTGCGGATTATCTCCCGGCGTAAAGCCTCCTCCTCCGCCGCCGAAGTTACCGCCGCCAAATCCTCCAAAACCATTGTTTTCCTCGATATCTACAAACTTCTGGTACTCTTTTATAAACCTCAGCTTCACCGTGTCCGTTACACCACTTCTGTTCTTCGCTATGTGTATGTGAGTCTCTCCCTCAATGGAGTTCCCCATCTCATCATTATTGATCCCATAATACTCAGGCCTGTAAAGGAACATAACCATGTCCGCATCCTGCTCGATCGCTCCCGATTCCCGCAGATCGCTCAGCTGTGGCACCTTCGATTCCTTCCTCGATTCCACACCACGGTTCAACTGCGAAAGCGCAATGATCGGTATCTCCAGCTCCTTCGCCAGCGATTTCAGGTCTCTCGATATCTTCGATATCTCCTGTTCCCTGTTACCGCCCTTATTGATGTCCGCCTGCATCAGCTGCAGGTAGTCGATGATGATCATCTGGATATCATGCTTTTGCTTCAGCCTTCTCGCCTTGGCTCTTAGCTCAAAGATGTTCAGTGCCGCCTGGTCGTCCAGGAAGATATTAGCCGCAGCCAGCTTATTCATCCGCTGGGTCATCTGCACAAATTCGTGTTCCTGCATACGTCCCTTAGTAATGGCATCCATGCTCACCTCCGTAGTGGCCGAAAGCATCCTTTTTACAAGCTCTCCGGCCCCCATCTCCAGCGAGAAGAACGCCACGGGAAATGACTTGCCGGTATGCAAAGCTGCATTCATTGCCAGGTTCAGACAAAAGGCTGTTTTACCCACCGCAGGTCTTGCCGCCACGATGATCAGCGCATTCTTCTGCCAGCCTGATGTTAGCTTGTCCAACATCTTAAATCCCGTTGGCACGCCTGTTACGTCTTCCTGCTTGTTCTTTGCCTCCTCTATTTCCCTCACGGTGGTAACCATTACCTCTTTCAGGCTCTTAAAGTTCTTTCTAAGGTGCTTATCTGTTATCTCATACAGGTTCGATTCCGCTTTATCCAACAGGTCAAACACATCAGTACTATCCTCATATGCATCCGAGATAACCATTCCCGATATCCTGATCAGCTCCCGCTGGATGAACTTCTCCATCACTATTCTGGCGTGGGCCTCCACGTGCGCGCTCGACACCACGCTCATGGTCAGTCTCGTCAGGTAGTAAGCCCCTCCCACTATTTCCAGTTCATTGCTCTTCCTCAGTTCATCTGTCACGGTCAGCAGGTCCACGGGCATCCCCTTGTCAAAGAGACGGCGTATCGCAGCATATATCTTTTGATGAGAGTCCACGTAAAAGCAATCGTTGCTTTGCACGATCTCCAGGACTTCAGCTAATTTGTCCTTTTCCAGCATTATTGCGCCCAGCACGGCTTCCTCTAGTTCAGGGGCCTGAGGCGGTATCTTTCCATAGACGAGTGTTGTAAGGTCAGGTTTGCGGGAACGGGTATTACCAAATTCTTTCTTAATGTTTACTGGCATTGATTATTAATCAGTTATTTGCTTTACGAATGTTGTACAGTCCTCCTTTCTCCTGTTTCTCTCTCACGGTTACTGCTGGGTAGGCAGCTTAGTCATTCCGGCTATCTTTTCAACCTAAAGAGTGTGTGAAATCGGGGAAGGATGACGAATGTAAAACCGAAAATCAGAATGCTGCTCAGGATTAAAGAATATAATTTTCAGCGACCGATACAGCATTAGTTAACAGGTTTATCCCCACAAAGTTCTGCATTCGTTACCATTATCCACAGTTGAAGTTTTACACACACCGCCTTTCCACAATTTGTCCACGTAACGATGTGTGCAATTGGCTCAACTTCAGATTTCTTTTTGAGGATGCATTTTGCTATAATCATAGGCTATCTTTACCGAAATTTTGAAGGTTTAATGATCATTTCTTACCAGTGGCTCATGAACTACCTGCCGGAGCCCCTTCCGGTGGCGGATTTGAGTAATATATTAACATCGATAGGTTTAGAGGTTGAGGCAGTAGAGGTGTCTGAGGCGATCAAGGGAAGCCTTGCGGGGCTTGTCATTGGGGAGGTGCTTACATGCGAAAAGCATCCCAACGCAGACAAGCTGAAGGTCACCACGGTCAATATCGGCAATGGTTCCCCGCTGCATATAGTGTGTGGCGCACCTAATGTCGCCGCGGGGCAAAGGGTAGTGGTAGCCCCTGTAGGCGCCACTGTACACCCATCCGATGGCGATCCTTTCCAGATAAAAAAAGCAAAGATACGTGGCGAAGAGAGCCAGGGGATGATATGTGCAGAGGATGAAATAAGCCTTGGCCAAAGCCACGAGGGTATCATGATCCTGCCGGAAGATGCCCCAATAGGCACCTTCGCAAGATCATATTTCAATGTGCCTGAGCCTGATTACGCCATTCATATTGGCCTAACGCCCAACCGCTCAGACGCTATGAGCCATATTGGTGTAGCAAGGGACGTTTGCGCCTGGTTGTCTCATCACAGGAAGGGCAGCTACTCCGTACAGATGCCTGCACCCAGCCTTCCTGAGCGTTCTGCGGAGCTTAATATCAAGGTGAATGTAGAGGCTACTGAAGCTGCTCCCAGGTACTCCGGCCTAAGCATGACAGGCGTGAAAGTTGGCCCCTCGCCTGATTGGCTGCGTCAGCGCCTTCAGACGATCGGAGTGCGTTCTATCAATAACATAGTAGACATCACCAACTTCGTCTTGCATGAGTTCGGACAGCCTCTGCATGCATTTGACGCGGATAAGATAAAGGGAAAGATAGTGAACGTGCGCTTCCTGCCTCAGGATAGCTCATTCATCTCTTTAGACGAAAAGACCAGGAAGCTGAACGATAATGATCTGATGATCTGCGATGAGTCTGATGGGATGTGCATTGCCGGCGTCTTCGGAGGGATCACCAGTGGCGTCACTGACAGCACCAACTCCATCTTCCTGGAAAGCGCTTACTTCCATCCCACATACGTCCGTCGCACTTCTATGCACCACGGACTAAGGACGGATGCCGCCACTCACTTCGAGAAAGGTGTTGATATAAACAATCTTATTCCCGCGCTGAAACGTGCGGCTGCGCTCATTGTAGAGATGGCAGGCGGACAGGTAGCTTCGGATATCATAGATGTTTACCCCGCACCGATTGAAACATCAAAGGTCGAGGTGAAGTATAGCTACATACAGAAGCTGAGCGGTAAGCATTATCCTCCGGCCGATGTGACAAACATACTGCAGGCGCTGGGCTTCGGCGTTGAGAAAGAGGATGAGAATGGCCTGCTGTTAACGGTGCCGACCAATAAGACGGACGTTACGCAGCCCGCGGATATTGTTGAAGAGATCTTAAGAATAGATGGCCTTGACAATATAGCGATTCCTGACAGACTCAATATCAGTCTTTCACCCACCAAGCCCAATGACAGAGGTGTTCGCGAGAAGATTGCCGAGCTGCTCTGCGGCCAGGGCTTTCAGGAGATAGTAACAAATTCCATAGTAAACAGCAGGTACTATCCCGAAAGAACTGATCTGGTGCGCATGCTCAACAGCTTAAGCAGCGAGCTTGATGTAATGCGTCCTGCGATGCTCGAGAGTGGTCTTGAAGTAATACAATATAACTGCAACCGGAAGAGCAACAATCTTTGCCTGTTTGAATTCGGAAATGTCTACACACAACAGGATAAGCAATACAATGAACAATCGCAGCTAAGCCTGTGGATCACCGGCAATGTCAGGCAAGCCCATTGGGACCAGAAAGTGGACATCGCTGACCTGTTCCATTTAAAGGGCATACTCCGGAATCTCATGGACCGCTGTGGTATCAACGCCTCCGCAACTTACGAGGAAGGACATGTTACATGGAAATGGAAGAACCAGCCACTTTGTTCAGCATACCAGGTACCGGCAAAAAGACTTACGGAGTTCGATATTAAGCAAGAAGTATTCCATGCCGTCATCAACTGGGACCTCTGGATGAAAGCCGCTGATGCCAATAAGATACGTTATCACGAAGTACCTAAATTCCCGGCTGTTCAGCGTGACTTGGCAATAATTCTGGATAAAGAGGTAACTTACCATCAGGTTCAGCAAGCCACCGAGCAGTTGAAAATAGATGCGTTGAAGGACTTTGATCTCTTTGATGTCTTCGAAAGTGAGAAGTTGGGCGCTAATAAGAAGTCTTATGCTTTAAGCTATACATTTCAGTTACAGGACAGGACATTGACAGACGCAGAGATAGAGCAACAGATGCAGCAGCTTATGAGCGTATACAAGACTAAGCTACAGGCACAAATTCGCGAATAATACATGCAGGAACTGCAGTTATTGAACGACAAGCTCGATGTCCTCCTCAAAAAGTACATCACCCTACAGGCGGAGAACAAGCGCCTGAAGGATACTATTGACAAGCAGACAGAATCTATCCAGGGACTCACAGGCAAGCTGTCTGATCTGGAGCAGAATATGGTGGCAGTGCAGATAGGCAAAAGTGTGCTTTCTGACGAAGAAAGGATTAAGATGAGAAAGCAGCTTGATAATGTGATAGGTGAAATAGACAAAATACTTACTACGCTTAATGATTAGGAAGGATGTCCTTTTTCTCGCAATGGTTGGCGCTTTCTTCGTTTTGCTTGTAGCATGTGAACAGGAGCGGGACCCCTGCCTGCAGCCCACTAGTGTTTCAATGAGAGTCGTTGCTAAACGCCCGATAACCGATACCACAGTCACAGATAGTCTTCTGCCTCATCCTATCTGGTTAAGGATAGATACCAGTTTAGGCATCCTTTACCCAAAGAAAACTGGCCAGTTCTCTTTGCTGCTATCGCCTTTGGCTGATAGTTGTAGCTATGCCCTGGTGCCTGATTCTGCAGCCATTAATTCAAGAGACACGCTAACATTTGTGTACGATCGGAGACTGCAGTTTCTATCAAATGCTTGTGGCTTTAGCTATTTCTATTCCCTGCAAAGAGTAAGGACCAGCCGCCATAACATAGACTCTGTGAAGATCATTAATGCAGACGTAAACCTTAACGCCAGCTCACCGGAACATGTACAGATATATCTCTAACATACTGTTTCTAATGCTCTCTGTGCAGGCTTATGGGCAAAAGGACACTGTCGATGTGAATGCCATTTCTGCCATAGAGCCCAATCAGAAGCAATTGCGCCTTGGTGTTGACCTCAGCCGCCCGGTAATGAATATGTTGGTCAAAAGTCGCCACAGCTATGAGTTCATCGTAGACTACAGTCTTCCTAAAGAGATATACCTTGTTGCGGAAGGAGGCTTTGGTGGTTCGGACATAAACTATCCTGACCTGAAATACACAAGCACAAACACGTTTGTAAAGGTTGGTGTGGAGAGAAGCATGCTTCAGCGCATGTTTCCCGAAGACTGGGATCTGCTGTTCGTAGGTATCCGCTACGGCATGGCCTTCATCAAAAGAAAGGAAGCAACATTCACAACCAACGACCAGTTCTGGGGTGCCACAACCGGCACAATACCAGCGAAGAATATAACAGGACATTGGGCTGAGCTCACAGCCGGTCTAAGGGTGGAGTTGTTTAGGGGCATATTTACCGGCTACACTATTCGCGGTAAGTTTCTGCTGAACCAGGGACCATTTCGTGAACTGCCTCCCGCGTATGTGGCAGGATACGGAAAGGGGGAAAAGAATACGGTATTCGACTTTAACTTCTACCTGCAGTACGCACTGAGATGGTAGTAGTAGGTAGCTATTCTAAACCACTCCCCACACCACTGCGCTCTTGTTGAGCAGCTCCTCTATTTCCTTTTCCCTTTTCTGCACCTGGAATCTTATGGGAGAAAACACCCACCTTGCTCTTAGCTTGTTCAACCTGTCCTTAGGTGGAAGAAACACAATCCTTTTCAGCCAGTTCCATGCCACAAAGTGACGAAACACCTGGGAGCATTTGACGAAGTACACCATCGTGGATGCATCACATTGCTCCAGCACATTTCTTAGTTCCTCGGGGTCTGTGAGGGAAGAGATACACAATACAGCACCCTGTCGTGCATTGAAGTACTGAGACAGCGAGGTATCCTTATGCCACTCACTGTTGCTGATGATCCTTGAGCTTTTCTCCGCCGCGTTCAGGTGCTCAGGTACGGTGAAAGATTGGTCAGGCACATACCGCATCTCCCATTCTTTCCTGGAAAGAGTATCGTACACCGTCCACACATTGTTCTTGTAGTAATTCAGCATCTCTTTCAGATACCCTTCAGATAACCATTGCGACTTTACACCTGCATAAAAAGATGCATAAAAATATAGGTGCGAAGCAAAGGGCTCAAATAGCTCAGGCACTCGCACGACCAGGTCCCTGTTCTTTGCATACACCTTCCAGACTATCCTCCTCACATCATCGCCAGCCTCAAAGTCCTTATAGTTCAGGTATTCTCCCTCCACGCGTCTCAGCTGCTCTATTCGGACATCCATGCTCTCCGTTTTCTTTGGGAATACTTCTGCATCCTCGTCTGTTCGAAGCACAGGGGGCTGATAGAAGTGTCCTGCAACAGGCTGCACTGCTGCAAGAGAGAAGAGGTGCAGCATATCTTCAAAGAATATAAATCCACCCTTTAGCTCATACTCTTTAATATCCGGCAGGTTCATCCTGCTCCTGCCCGTAATAGCTGCTCTCCAGAGGCTTTGTTCTTTACGCTTGTTGGATAGGAGGCTGAACCTGTCCGTCATCTGGTGATCATCGTAAAATAACCGCCCTTTCACGAAACCAAGTATGGGTCTTTGAACACCTTCCAGTACTGCATCCATATACAGCCTGTTTTTCTTTCCGTTCTTTGTTTCCGTATTGAAGCTTAGCTGCAGCTTTGTTCCTTTCTTATGCTTCAGCCATAGGTAATACCCCCAGCTCGCGAGTGTGCTGATAATTGAGAGACCCACCACTGCCACTACAAACCAGAATGCCATCTTCGCCATCAGCAGAATAAATGGGAGAAAGGGCGCCGGGTCCTCAACCTCTTTTGGAAGGGGCTTGTATAAAAGTCTGTAAGCAATTATTGCGGCGGCAGCGCAAAGAACGGTGTTGATGGTAAAAGGAAAATACTGTAAGTAATAGCGAAACTGCCACTTGGCCTTTTTCCAGTTCATATGGTGTATAGCTGCTCCTGTTCTGTAAAATGAAAGTAAACAATTGCTGCTCAATAACCTGTTAAATTCTCTTGTAATATTGCGCCTCATCTGAGCTTTGTTTGCTTAATTTTAGCGGGTATTATTCTCTTACTCTAAAACGCAATGATTATGAAGACTGTTCTGTTCTCCTTCGTTTTACTTGGCCTTTCTCTCAGCAGCAGTGGTCAAAGTGGGTACGTGCGCGATGCGATGTATGAAAAGTATGGCCAGCCGGGCGCTGAAAAAGGTGCTGACTGGATGAAGAACATGATGAGCGGCAAGGTAGAGCCCGAATACAAGTTTCCGGTCATGGTGCAGATGCACACCACCAGCTATAAGAATGGGACCAAAAAAGATGAGATGGACATGACTTATTATCTCAATAGCGCTACTAACCAGTTTGCCATGAAGATGGTAGAGGAGAAGAAAAGGAAAAAGAACGAGGAGATGCTCATCATCTATGACTATAAGTCCAACTCCATGATCATGCTGAATGAAACAGAGAAGACTGGTATGGCGATGAACCTAAACGCCTTTATGAGCGGTGAAAACATTAAGAAAAGAGAGCAGGGTGCGGGCGCAGCAAGTAATGACAAGGGCACTACCTCTTGCAAAAAGACTGGCAAGTCCAAGATGATACGAGGATACAGCTGCGACGAATATATCTGCACGGATTCAGAGCGTGACACACGTAGCGAGGTGTGGGTGACGAACAAGCTGTCCTTTGACATAGCTCAGCCTAATAGCCGTGGCCCTTTGGCGGCTTACCTCGGTGGTGCAAAAGGCCTGGGCGGAATGATGATGGAAGGCAACTTCTATAAGAATGACGAGCTCGAAATGAAGATGGAAACCATGGACCTGAACAATGCGGCTAATAAGCTGGTCAGCACGAAGGACTATGATTTTCCTATGAGATAATAAGTAGTTGTAACGAAAAAAAGCAGGCGAGTCGCCTGCTTTTTTATATCCTTTCTGATGATTAGTGTTGTACCAGCAGTTTCTGTGTAAGTACCCGTTCACTTGTCCGAAGTCTTAGCTGGTATATACCTGACGGCAGATCTGCTACAGAGAACTGGAATGGTGTATAGCCGGCCTTAATAGAACGTTTTGCCATCAATGTCTTTACAAGCCTGCCTTCCATATTTATGATGTCAATACTTCCCTTGTCTTCTTTTTCAAGGTAGCATTTCACCACCAGTTCGTTGGTAGCAGGATTAGGATGGCTTTGCAGCAGCTGCTGACCATGGTAGTAATTCACCGGCAGTACGGATGTAATAGTGCTGCTATCTATTACAATGTTCTCATCCCCAGGCTGATAAAGAGTGAAGATGTAGTACACCAGCATCATTTCGTCCGTAGTAGACTCTCCTGCGGAAACTGGCTGAGGAGGGTTATTTGGATTCATTGGGTTGTTGGCCGTGTTGTCATAGTCGGCCACCGCATAAAGGGTTGTGCCAGCAACTACTTTTTGTATCTTTTTGAACATGTAAAAGCCCTGCCAGTGAAAATCCCAGTTTGGAATACTGATTAGCTGTTGGGTATCCAGTGTGGGTGTTACACCAAAGGATTTAATATTTTTTCCAATTAGGTGCATGTGCGGTGCAATGCCGAGCACTGAATAATTGAAGAATGCAGGAGGAGTAAACTTCTCAACAAAGGTCTTGGTTTGATTTGCTCCTATAAATAAGGGATAGTTCTGCAGCACTGCATTATCCTGGTGGTTGAGGACTGGTACAATCGCTACTGAGCGTACATTGTTCGTTGGGGAGAAGAAGAAATTGATTTTAGTGCTGTCCACCATTCCCATCGTGCCGGCGGGGTAGTGTATCTGAATTACAATGTCGGTACCCTTTGCCAGTTTCACACCAAACCCAGCGGGATACTGAAGCGGCGCAGTCCCGGGCACCCAGCCTCCAACCAGTTCAGCATCGCTGGCACCAACACCTCCAAAACTGGTATAACCTGGTCCTGGAGTAGCGGCATCCAGCGCAGCACAGGTACCAGATGTGTCTGAATAGACCAGCACGTGATGCACTATCGACCTGTTGCCTGGAATGGCTTCAAATGCTGTTATAAATTTGTCCGCAAGCAATCCTGAGGGAACGACAAAGCATTGATATATGTCGCCTGTTGCTGCAGCGGAGGTGTACGTCGGTATGGTAGCTACAAGGCTAGGCGTACCTGGTAAGTCCCCATTACTATTGAACACGGGGGCTGGAGGCGCGAGATTAGGATTACCCTGAGGAGCTCCGCCGTTTACCCAGTTAGCTATTGTGCTGATCTGAGCTTGTGTTAGCAGCCGTTCATGCGCCAAAGCCTTATAGGCAGGGTCCGGAGGCCAGGGAGGCATCCTTTTTGCCTGAACTGCTGAAGATATTAGGGAAGAATAGGTAACAGCATTCTGATAGGTGATCAGCTCGAATGGAGCTGCCCCGCCTGTTCGGTGGCACGACACACAGTTGCTGTACAAAATAGGGGCAACATCGGTGCTCCAGACAGGGGTTTGCGCAGATACTGAAAGGCTAGTAGAAATCCCCACTGCAAATAGTAGCAGCCGTTTAAACATAAGTGGATATTTGGAAGACAAGATAGCGATTAATGGATAAATCTTTTTTATGTCCTTGTGATCGAGTTGAAAGGGCAGACAGCCTAGCTGAGCCAAACACTTGAGACAATGGGAGTGGAGTCTCTCCAGGCCGTATGCTCCCAAGCCAGGTTCGATAAAAAGGTTCCAGAAATACAAATGACGTTTTCCTCCAGATTCAAATGGAAGTGATTCCCAGGTCACCCCGATCCAAACCTACTGTAATATTCAGCGCTACCTAGTGGACATCAGGGATAGAAAACCCTTGTCTGCGGCCGAAACAGCATAATGGCATGATTTTATTGATGTTGTGTTCGAAAATTCACCGGTTGCTCAATCGGTGAGCAAGAGTAATTAGTTTTTGTTGATAGCTTATGAACACGGCCAGCCCACTACCTGAGTATATAAACCCTAACCTGATAAACCTGCACAAGCATCCCCAGACGGAGTATGCGAAGATACTACAACAGTTACCAGCAGCAGTTTATACATGTGATAAGGATGGATATATTAATATGTATAACGAAGCCGCTGTGAAAGTCTGGGGACGGGAGCCTGAAATAGGAGTAGATCTCTGGTGTGGATCATGGAAAATATGGAATACTGATGGGGTTACCCCTGTTGCTTTAGCCACTTGTCCCATGGCTGTTGCGCTGAAAGAGGGTAGGTCAGTGAGAAACAAGGAGATCATTGTAGAATGTCCTGATGGTACAAGACGCCACATTTTGCCTCATCCTGACCCCATTTTTGATAGTTCCGGGGAAGTCATCGGAGCCGTAAACATGCTTGTGGATATAACCGATCAGAAGATATCAGAAATGGCTCTTAGAGAGAGTGAGCAGGCTCTGCGGGAAAGCGAGGCTAAATACAAGAAGCTTGCAGCTGAGCTGGAGAAGCGAGTAAACGAAAGAACCAGGGAACTGAACGATGTAAACACACAGCTGAACAGATCCAATAAGGAACTGGAGCAGTTTGCATTCGTAGCTTCACATGATCTGAAAGAGCCGCTTAGAAAGATACAGACCTTTGCCGAACTCTTATTTAGCAAGAATAAGGATGTGCTGAATCATGAAGCTCAGCTATATCTTGATAAGATCAGTACGTCTTCTCAACGTATGTCTAAGCTTATTAATGGATTGCTTGCATTCTCACTTATCAATAGATCAGGCGATGATTTCGAAACCACAGATCTGCGAGAGGTACTGAAAAATGTGAAGAACGACTTTGAGATACTCATCCAGCAAAAAGGAATTAATCTCACTATTGGTGACCTGCCAACGGTAGAGGCCATCCCGTTGCAGATGAACCAGCTTTTTTTCAACCTGCTCGGGAATGCCTTAAAGTTTACCGTTGACGGAAGGCAACCCATCATATCTGTGAGTTCGCGATTACTGTCCGAGGATGAAGTGCTAGTCAATGACGCATTAACTAGCGGTATTACGTATTGTGAAATAATAGTTAAGGATAATGGCCTGGGATTCGACCCGCAGTATGCCGAAAAGGTCTTTGAAATATTCCAGCGTCTCAATGCCCGCACTGCCTACGATGGCACCGGCATTGGCCTTGCAGTATGCCACAAAATTGTTCAAAACCACAATGGTCTGATACACGCTAGGTCAAAGGAAAATGAAGGAGCAACCTTCCATGTCATCCTTCCTCTGCACCACGTGAATGAATAATAGTATTTTGATTGGAATAGTAAAAGAAAAGCCCCGGAGATCGGGGCTTTCTTCATTATGATATGTTTTCTCAGAGATTTCCTCTCTTAGCCTGCTCTCTTTCTATTGATTCGAATAGGGCTTTAAAGTTACCCGCGCCAAAGCTCTTAGCTCCCTTCCTCTGTATGATCTCAAAGAATAGCGTAGGGCGGTCTTCTACAGGTTTTGTAAATATCTGTAGCAGATATCCTTCTTCATCTCTGTCCACCAGTATCTTCAGTTCCTGCAGCGGGGCAATATCTTCATCTATCTTGCCGACACGATCAAAAAGCTCTTCATAATAGCTGTCTGGGGTCTCCAGGAATTCAACACCCCTGGATTTGAGCTCACGAACGGTAGAGATAATGTCCGCCGTAGCTATTGCTATATGCTGAACGCCCTCACCTTCATAGAAATCCAGGTATTCTTCGATCTGGCTCTTCTTCTTGCCTTCGGCTGGTTCATTGATTGGGAACTTCACATATCCGTTACCATTGCTCATTACCTTACTCATCAGCGCTGAGTATTCTGTAGTGATCTGCTTATCGTCGAACGTGAGGATATTGGCAAAGCCCATTACTTTCTCATACCATTTTACGGTGTCATTCATCCGGTTCCAGCCCACGTTGCCAACGCAATGGTCTACATATAAAAGTCCGCAGTCTGAGGGACTATA
>CAMPJV010000040.1 GCA_946886975.1 uncultured Taibaiella sp.
AGCGCCTGACCCTTGTAGTTCCTTTATAAGTTCCAGCGCTGGCGCCTCCCTTATATCATCGGTCTCGGGCTTGAATGCCAGACCCCAGATGGCGAAGGTCCTTCCGGTGAGATCATTGCCAAAGTACTCTTTAACCTTTCGGCCAAGCACCGTCTTCTGGCGCTCGTTGACCTTCATGGTTGTTTCCACAAGGTGAAAGTCGAAGTCGTGGTCCTTAGCCGTGCGCCCTAGTGCCTGAACGTCCTTGGGAAAGCAACTGCCCCCATAGCCCACACCAGGGAAAAGGAACCTCTTGCCGATACGGCTGTCGGAACCCATGCCGACCCTTACCCAGTCCACGTTGGCACCCGCTTTTTCGCAAAGGTTCGCCATCTCATTCATAAAGGATATCCGCATGGCCAGATATGCGTTGGCAGCATACTTGGTCATCTCAGAGGAACGCTCATCCATGAAGTAGATAGGGTTACCCTGGCGTACAAAAGGCTGGTATAACTCGTCCATCAGTTTCTGGGCTCTTTCAGAAGACGTACCGATCACGACCCTGTCGGGCTTAAGGAAGTCGTCCACCGCTACACCCTCACGAAGAAACTCAGGGTTGGAGACAACATCAAAAAGATCGCGGTCGAGGTTTAATGCCAGGACTCCCGCTACCTTCTCCGCAGTTCCCACCGGTACAGTGCTCTTATTCACAATGACCGTGTATTCAGTGATCATGGTGCTCAACTGAGCTGCAACGTCCAGCACAAACTGAAGATCTGCTGCGCCATCCTTGCCTGGAGGAGTGGGCAGAGCAAGAAAGATGATCTGAGCGCCCTTAATTCCTTCTGCCAGGCTGGTGGTGAATTGAATTCTCTTGTCTTTAATGTTCCTTTCCAGGAGGTTCTCTAATCCTGGTTCGTAGATAGGAGTTTTGCCAGACCTTAGCTGGTTGATCTTATCCTCATTGATATCTATGCACATCACATTGTTACCGGTCTCTGCAAAGCATGTACCCGTAACTAAACCCACATAACCTGTTCCTATTATTGCCAGCTGCATATAGTTCCTGAAAATTTGCGCAAACCTACATGAAAAACCTTATTAAACAATATGGCAATGAATGCTATAGAGCTGGTGATAAGAGGGCGTGAGGCAGGTATGGGCCAGTGAGATGGCACTTGATCTTTGAGGTGACATCTGCACTCCTTTGGCTGTGGCGTGATGTTATTGGAAGTGCGGGTGACCATTAAGGTTGAGCTGTTATGAAGAAGGCCGCGCCAGATTTACCTCATTTCCTCGTGCTGCACACAGCGGATGAGCTATTTCTTCTATGCTTTGAGATCAACGGGGCTTTTCAATGCTGGGCATCTACGCACCCTCCATCTATGGATGTCCGGTTTAAGAGAAGTATCAGAAAAGCCGCAAATCAGCCCATGTCTGCTATGGACAAGCCCAGGAAAGGAATGAAGGAGTGGGATAGCGGTACCTATGCAGTCGGGAAGCACAAGACAAAGAAGGATAATGAAAAGGCCTTCCTGGAAGGACTGTCTGAGAATAAGTTGTCGTTCCTGCTGAACGGCAACAGGGTGAAGGGGAGGTTTATCATTCATTACAGCGAGACGGCCAATGCCCTGCTGCTTTATAAAAAGAAGGATAAATTCCAGCAAGAGGAAGATCCGCTGGAGACGGAGCTGAAGCGGTCTATGAACAAATGGGTGCCGAAGTACGACCCTGACAAGGTGAGGCCGGGTGTGGAAAAGAAGGAAAACAAACCGCTGGCACAACGAGAGGAGGGTAGAGCTGCGACCCATAAAAAGAAAGCGGCCTCCCCATCCAGGCGAAAGCCGTCTGCGGGGAAGGAGAAGGAGCGGCAACCCATGCCTGCCAGTCCGTTGAAGAAGCTGTCGGACGGGAAGTTTACCTACGTTATTAAAGCAAAGGAATATGAGTTTAGCCTCTACAAGGCTCTTGAAAGCAAAGACGAAGACCTCGTGTGCCTTGTTGCGGGAAAGGATACAGACATATTTGTAATGCGACCGTCTAAGAAGAACAGGTGGGAGGTAATTACCTCTGTTGGCATAGCCATAGCTCGCAATGAGGATGCCTTCGCAAACGCCATACTTGAATTCCTAAACGGATAAGGTTTTCCACAACCCTTTTTGGCGTGGCTCTATTGAGGTAATATTGCAGGGTACTTTCTTCCATGTCCCTCTTTATAGCATCACTCAATTCCGGCAGCAACGGCAATTGCTACTATGTTGGCAATGAGCACGAGGCAGTGCTGGTGGACGCCGGAATATCCTGTCGCGAGACGGAGAAGCGGATGAAGCGACTAAACCTGTCTATGGAGAAGGTGAAGGCGGTGTTCATTTCGCACGAGCATACTGATCACATTTCGGGAGTAACTGTGCTGTCTAAGAAGTACAGGCTACCTGTATTTATCAGTGACAGGACGCTTCGGTTTTCGAGACTAAACCTGGATAGCACCCTTGTTCAGGGACTATGGGGCTATCAGCCGGTGGACGTAGGTGGACTGAGGGTAACGGCTTTTCCTAAACGTCACGATGCTTCGGAACCACATAGCTTTATCATTGCCGGGAGTGGCGTAACAGTGGGCGTGATGACCGACATTGGAAACGCCTGCGAGCATGTTGTCACCAACTTCAGGCAGTGTGATGCGGCGTTCCTGGAAGCTAACTACGACGAGGATATGCTGGAGCGCGGGAGGTATCCCTACCATCTAAAGCAACGAATCCGCGGGGGTATGGGGCATCTATCAAACAGGCAGGCACTGCAGCTATTCCTTGATCACAGGCCGGAGCATATGAGCCATCTTGTTCTTACCCACCTTTCTAAAGAAAATAACTGTCCAGAACTAGTGAAGAAGCTGTTTGACACACATGCAGCAGCGACACAGGTCTGCGTGGCTTCGCGGTATGCGGAGACGCCCGTCTTTCATGTTCAAAGCAGGAATCATGTTCACACACCTGTGGTCAATAAAGCAGTGGCCATGGATACGTATCAGGCATCGCTGTTTTAGGGAGCAATGAAGGCTTCCTATTTACCCTGCTACTGTTGACTCATTGATGCTTGCAACGAGCACTTCGCAGGCCTGCTCTAACTCTTCATTGGTGATGGTGAGAGGCGGGGCAATGCGGATGCAATTGGCTGCGAAAAGGAACCAATCGCTGAAGAGGCCCTTCTCAAGACACTTGCCAAGCACAGCCATGACAGTTGCGGCATCATTCAACTCTACTGCGACAAGAAGACCTTTGCTTCTGACAGCCTTTATGGAACTATGCTGAAGCAGACGGAGGAGCAGTTCTTCTTTATGTTTTACCTGTGCTATAATATCTTCTCTCAGGAGAATATTGAACGATGCCATGCCTGCAGCGCAGCATACGGGATGCCCGCCAAAAGTGGTAATATGACCGAGGACGGGCTGATTTGCGAGAGAATACATAAGCTCCCGGGATGACACAAAGGCACCCAACGGCATGCCGCCGCCCAGTGCCTTGCCAAGAAGGACAACGTCTGGTACCATGTCGTAGTGTTCGAAAGCCCAGAGCTTTCCTGTTCTTCCAAAACCTGTTTGTATCTCATCGCAGATAAGGAGGGTGCCTGTTTCCGTACACTTGTTTCGCAGCGACTGCATCCAGGAGGCGCGGGGCTCTACGACACCGGCTTCAGCCTGGACGGTCTCTATGATGACACAGGCGGTCTTCTCATTGATGGCATCGAGCAGTTGCTGTGAGTTGTAGTCGTAGTGCCATATCCCGGGCATGAGCGGTCTGAAGGAGTTGCGCCAGTATTCGTCGCCGATAAGGCTGAGGGCTCCCGTAGTAGAGCCGTGATAGCTGCGATTGCAGCAGATGATCTCCGGCCTGCCGGTTACCCTCCTGGCGAGCTTGATCGCACCTTCCACAGCCTCGGCACCGGAGTTAGTAAAGTAAACACAGTCCAGAGGAGCCGGCAAGTGCTTCGTAAGCAGTGTTGCGTACTCCACTTGCGGGCTTTGAATCAGCTCACCATAAACCATGATATGGAGGTAGTCCTCAGCCTGTTTCTTAATGGCATCTACTATTTCCTGTCTGCCATGGCCCAGGTTGCAGACGCTAATGCCGCCGATCAGGTCCAGGTATCGCTTGCCATCAACATCGAACAAGTAATTACCCTTTGCGGAAGCGATATGTAAACCAACAGGTGAATCGGAAGTTTGTGCCACATGTTGCTGAAATAGCTGGCGAGTGTTCATGGCGCCAAAGTTAAGCATTGACCTTTCAGGCAGACAAGTGGCTTAAGGCACGGACATAGTTCTAAAAATGGAGGGGTACCCTTATAGAGACCTTATAGAGACATTATAGAGACCTTATAGAGATGCAAATCCTATGTAACAGCGCAGTAAGAAGGCAGTTGAAGCGTGGCAGAAGCGTTAGAAAAGCATAGCCAAAGCATAGTGAAAGCATACCCAAGGTATTATTTCGTAATGTGATCCGCTGCCTATATGCCTATATACCTGCCTCTTCTAGTACTAAACTGAGCATTGATGAAGAGGTACCTGGGTCAGGGGCTTAGTCAATAGGAGCCTTTTCAACTTTCAATAACCGGAGGGTACCGCTATTCATCTTTATTCGGCCACCAGCTCAATTGCAGAAGTAGTTTCATCCCGTCTGAAGAGGCAGATGCGGATGGCTTGTCCAGGTTCTTCACTGATGGTGAGGAAGAAAGGAACACTTCCTGTTTCATCGGTGGTGATAACCATTAGAACTTTGTCTTCCTCTTCCTGAAGGATGAAGCTGCCGAACGTTTTACCGTTCTTGATGATATTTGTTTCAGTAAATCTGAACCTGCTACCGGAGGTGTTTAGAAAAGCTCTGGAGATCAAGGTCTGAAGCACTTGTAGTTGAAGCATGGCGTGTCATTTATAGCGAACATATTGCAACGGCAAGGTCGGGGATAATGTGATCGCTTTGTACCGTTTTTTAACGGTATTTTCTTCAAGTCCGCAGACAAGGGACGGCAGGTGGGAATGTGGGCTATAAGCCTGTAGAACCAGCTAGATTTTAGGGAAAGGTAAACTCCTGTGTGTCGCAGCCCTCGAGGAATACGCCACCAGTGAGATCGTTGGGCTGTCCGAGGTAACCGGTTAGCTGTAGCACACGAATAGAATGACCTCCCCGGTCCAGAGTATGTTCTGACCGTGTCCGGCCCTGCATAACACCTATGTTATTGCCGTCTATGTAAATGGCATAAGGGTCATTGGAGTCGTTGTACAGAATGACAGTTCCCTGAGGGCAAACGCTATTGTTTCCGATACCGGTATCGCAGGCGGAGAAGAAGAGGCAAATACCTAAGCCCAACAGAGCACGTCTGAACATGGAGTAAATTTAGTGAAAACCATTCAGCACATTAGAATGAGCCATCCTCAAACCGAGAAGCACTGCCAAATGACATTGCTATAGGAGGCGTTTGCCAAACCCCGGAAGGTAAAATTGATAACTTTGGAGATGGATTACTTTGGTGAGCTTCTTGAACTACTGAAGCTGGAAAGAGAGGAAGACAGGAGATCATATGAGCAGCTTACTAAGACAACATCTGTTTATGACCGCAGGGCCAATGGCCTCACCTGGTATCCGATAGCCATAAGAGGGACGGAGATGAGCAGGGGCGACTATCTGACCGTGGAAGTAGAACGGACGACCAACCAGGACATAAGTCACCAGCTGCGCTTTGGCGCTTCAGCCATGCTGTTCTCTAATCACGATCCGGTGAACAATAAAGCGGAAGGCATTGTTGCTTACCAGGGAGGAAATACCTTGAAACTGACCCTGAGAACAGATGAGATGCCAGAATGGGCGAGGGACGGAAAGCTGGGGATAGACCTGTTGTTTGACGACAACAGCTATGATGAAATGCAAGCGGCACTAAACCTTGCCGGTAAACGCCAAGAGAAGAAGGAGGACGACGAATTAACAAACATACTGACAGGAAAGAAAGCGCCGATCTTTCACAAGGAAGAGCAGGTCTTTACATCCGAGCATCTTAATTCCTCCCAGGCCGCAGCAATCAATAATATTTTAGCTGCAGATGATCTTGCGATCGTCCATGGGCCTCCGGGAACGGGCAAGACAACCACCCTGGTGCAGGCGATAAAAGCCTTGCTGGAGAAAGACAGCAGGCAAATACTGGTGGTTGCGCCCAGCAATACGGCAGTGGACCTGCTAAGTGAAAAGCTGAACGATGAGGGCTTGAATGTGTTGCGCGTAGGCAACCCGGCGCGCGTATCAGCAAAGCAGATGGCACTAACACTTGACAGTAAAATGGCAGCTCATCCAAGCATGAAGGAAGTGCGTAAGCTGAAGAAGCAGGCGTCGGAATATAAGAACCTGGCTCACAAGTATAAGAGGAACTTTGGCAAGGCTGAGAGAGAACAAAGAAGAGCCCTGTTTGAAGAGGCGCATAGAATAATGAAGGATGTGGGCAACGCCGAGCAATATGTTATAGACGACCTTATTGCTAAAGCCCAGGTGATCACCGCCACCCTGGTAGGTTCAAATCACTACAGTGTAAAGAATTTACGCTACCATACTGTGGTGATAGACGAGGCGGGGCAGGCGCTGGAACCAGCATCGTGGATACCTATTCTCAAAGCCAAGAAGTTGGTACTTGCCGGAGATCATTTCCAACTTTCTCCCACCGTCAAATCTAAAGAAGCAGCGAAGAAGGGACTGGGAATTACATTGCTGGAGAAGGCCGTGGCGCTACACCCCGAGGCAGTGGTACTGCTGGAAGAGCAATACCGCATGAATGAAGCAATTATGGCATATCCATCCAGAGCATTTTATATGGATAAGCTAAAGGCGAACCATTCGGTGGCACACCACCTGATTAAAGAGGGGGATTCGCCGCTGTTATTTATAGACACCGCAGGGTGCGGCTTTGAAGAGAAGTCAGAGAATACAAGTACTAGTAATCCGGAAGAAGCTGCGTTCGTGATAAGTCACCTGCAAAACCTGTTGTGCGAAACACAGGAACACGACTCGGCGCCCTCATCACTATCGGTAGCAATTATTGCTCCTTATAAAGAGCAGATATACATTTTAGGCGAGCAGGTGGAGCACGCCACCGGCCTGCAACCTTATAGAAGCCAGATTTCCATTAACACAGTAGACAGCTTCCAGGGGCAGGAGCGGGATGTGGTGTACATTAGTATGACGAGAAGCAATTCGGAGGGAGCAATAGGTTTTCTCTCAGACATAAGACGAATGAACGTAGCAATGACCCGGGCGAAGAAGAAGCTGGTAGTGGTGGGGGACAGCGCGACGCTTTCACAACATCCATTCTATGCTGACTTCATTGCGCACACCCAGGAGAGAGAAGCTTATCGCAGTGCGTGGGAATTCATGGACGTGTGACGAAGAAAGGTGAACGAAAGATTAAGGTGCAGCGTCTGTCACGAATGACCCTTAACTGCTGGAGTGGACACTTAATTCCATAAGATTTAATATATTTGGTTGGCCCTGATCATAACGGGACTAACCACGCTATTTGTTCAAACACCACAAAGTATGAGAAAGATCATTACAGCTATTGCCATTCTGTGTGGCACATTTACAATTGCTAATGCCCAGAGTACTGCAACAAACTGGACGGCTGTGGACTGCAATGGAACGAGCCATACATTGTTTGATGACCTGGATAGTGGTAAGATCGTTGTGCTAGTCTGGGTGATGCCTTGCGGGGCATGTGACGCTGGCTCGAAGATGGCGTACAATGCAGTCCAGAGCTTTGCGACATCACACCCAGGAAAGGTTGTTTATTATCTGGCAGATGATCTCGGTGACGCTGGATGCCCGGCCTTGTCTGCCTTTGCCAGCGGCAACGGCATCGGGCCAAAGAATGTCACAATCTTTAGTAATGCCGGTGAAGTGATAGACGAAGATGACTTTGGCGGCACAGGAATGCCGCACGTAGTTGTGATGGGCGGCACGGACCATAAGATATATTTTAATGAGAGAGGAACTGATACAGAGGACCAGGCTGAAATAACCAATGCGATAGATAGCGTTCTGAATATAACCACCGGTGTCGCCGGAGTGGCAAACCAGATCAACTTCACAGTAGGGCCAAATCCTTTAAGAGATAAACTTGCAATTAGCTATGATGGCAACGTCAGCAAAGTTGCAGTAATATCTATGTCAGGGCAGGTGGTGAAAGAAATAGGCTTTGCAACCCCCGTTGTCAACCCGAGAGTTAGCATAGATGCCCTCCCTGCGGGAATGTACCATGTGAAGGTGAGTGACGACAAAGGCAAGCATGGAGTGGTTAAAGTTGTAGTGCAATAGCGAAAGGCACCACTGCATCAGAAACTACCGGAAGCTAAGGTGGGCCTTGCAGTCGATTTCCTCTACACGGATAGATAATAAGCAAGGTTCTCATCATCAAAGCAGATGAATATCACCTCCTTTATAGCCTCTGGATGCTGGTGAATTACATCCTTTACCGTTTGCATAGCTATTGACGCTGCACGCTGTTTGGGAAAGTCGTAAACACCCGTGCTGATATTTGGGAAGGCGATGGTGGAAATGTTATGGTCAATAGCCACAAGCAGACTGTTTCGGTATGCCTCAGCAAGGAGATGGTCTTCGTTGCTCTTGCCGCCGTGCCACACTGGTCCAACGGTATGAATAACATATTTACATGGCAGATTATACCCCATGGTGATCTTTGCCTCGCCGGTCCTGCAGCCCTTTAATGTGCGGCACTCTTCGAGCAACTTAGGGCCCGCAGCGCGATGTATGGCGCCGTCCACTCCGCCACCTCCAAGCAGAGATGTGTTGGCAGCATTTACTATCGCTTCCACGTCGAGTGTGGTAATGTCGCCGGTCAATACAGATATCTTCGTCATTCTTTAGCTGGTGTTACAGGGTGGAAGCCTAATTCGGCTGCCTTCTTTAGCATGAATTCGTAAGCCGCGTCATAGCTGTTTGGTATCAGACCATCTAAGATTGCTTCGCGAACGGCAGTCTTTATCACGCCTACTTCACGAGATGGTGGCAGATTGAATACCTCCATGATCAGTTCGCCTGGAATGGGCGGCTGCCAGTTGCGCATTCTGTCGCTTTCTTCAACCTCCTTTAGCCGCACCTTCACGTGCTCGAAATTCTGCAGGAAGCGCTGCACTTTTTGCTTGTTCTTTGAAGTAATGTCACTCTCGCAAAGGGTCATCAGATCCTCAAGGTCGTCACCTGCATCAAACAAAAGGCGGCGCATTGCTGAATCTGTTACCTCTTCTTTTGTAAGGCTAATAGGCCGAAGATGCAGTGCTACCAGTTTTGCGACATACTTCATCCTTTCATTCTGGGGAAGTCTTAGCTGTCTGAATATCTTTGGCGTCATACGCTCACCCACCACCTCATGACCGTGGAAAGTCCAGCCATGTTCCTCTTCAAACCGTTTGGTAGCGGGTTTGCCGATGTCGTGGAGAATGGCAGCCCACCTGAGCCACAGGTCATTGCTGCGATAAGCCACGTTATCCAGTACCTGCAGGGTATGATAGAAGTTATCCTTATGTCCTTTCCCGTCGATAAATTCTGCGCCAGCCAGATCTGCCATTTGAGGAAAGAAATGATGAAGAATACCTGTCCGGAAGAGCAAGTCAAATCCGACTGAAGGTTTCTTGCTGAGAATGATCTTGTTTAGTTCCTCAGTGATACGTTCCTGCGACACTATTTTAATGCGGCTGCTGTTCCTGCTGATGGCCTTGAGCGTGTCAGGATGAATTTCGAAATGGAGCTGACTGGCAAACCTTATTCCTCTCATCATGCGCAGAGGATCATCCGAGAACGTAATGTCCGGATCCGTGGGAGTGCGGATAATTTTATTAGCAAGATCTTCCTGTCCCCGGAACGGGTCTATCAATTTGCCGAAATTGTCTTTGCTAAGATCGATCGCTAAGGCATTTATGGTGAAGTCCCGTCTCAACTGATCGTCTACAAGTGAGCCCTCCGTGACCTCGGGCTTCCGGGAGTGTGATTGGTAGGATTCTCTACGCGCACCGACAAATTCAACATCGAACCCCTTCCAGTTAAAATGGGCAGTGCCGAAGTTCTTAAAGTAAGACACTTTGGGTACGGGGTGCAAAGAAGCGGCAACAGCATGGGCAAGTTCAATACCGTTCCCGATGCAGACGACGTCGATATCCTTACAGCCTCGAGCAATTAACCTATCGCGTACAAAGCCACCGATAAGGTAAGAGCTTACATTTATCTCTGATGAAACTGAGGCAATTCTTTCGAGAAGGTTGGATTCTTCTTTGGTAACGGGAATATCCATACAGGTGCAAAACTAAACCAGTAAGAATAAATCAGGGCCGCAATGTTTCCCATGAGCCATTGTCGTTTATTCTAATCAGCCGTGAAGGTTGAGCTCTTGTTGGGTCTTCTTGCCTGTATTTGACAACGTAGTCTACCCGTTGTTTAACTACCGGATCTATCAAAGCAAAGGTCGCAGGAGTGGGTTGTCCGCTGAGATTCGCCGAGGTAGAAACAATAGGTCTTCTTAAACGCTTGATCAACGCTTTACAGAATGGCTCATTAACGATTCGGATGGCGACACTTCCATCCGCTGCCAAAGCATTTGCCGGGAAATCAAGCGCATGCTCATAAATAACAGTTGTTGGCCGGTCGAACGACTCCACTAATTCAATTACCTCCGGGTGGGGAGCTGCTATATACTGCAATATATCCCTGGGCTCTGCCATGAGTATAATGAGGCTCTTTGTCAGCGGCCTGTCCTTAATGGCAAATACTTTGTCAATGGCAGACTTGTCAAAGGCATTGCAACCAAGTCCCCAAACGGTGTCGGTGGGGTAAAGGATAGTGCCTCCGGCTTCCAGGACTGAAATACAGTTCTTTATGTCTGCTTCGAATTCCACCATAAAAGTTGTTCTTTCCTAATGTCCAGCGCGCATCTAAAATGCCCTTCCGGACAGCTTTTATAACCATGTAAGCCACATGGGCGGCAATAGAGCCGTTCTTGTATTTCAACGATTTTGCTATTGTCCGATAAAGGTCCAAACCCAAAAGCAGGGACGGTGGAACAATAGACTGCAGTCACAGGGGCATTGACAGAAGAGGCAAAATGTAAAGGAGCAGAATCGTTTACATAGTTCATGGCCGCGCCTTGCATCAATGCTGCTGACTGAAGGAAGCTTAGGCCTCCGCAAAGACTTGTCACATTGTGCCTTCCCGATCCCTGTATAATGGTTTCTGCCATTTGCTGGTCGGAGGCTCCCCCCAGTAGATAAACCTTATATGTTGCCGGTAATATTGCCAGTAATTCAATCCACTTCTGGACAGGGAACTGCTTGGTGAACCATACAGATGAAGGGGCTAAGCAGATATAAGGGTCCGACTGCAGAGGTGTTATCTGTTGGTAATCCTCGTTGGAAGGATAGAGGCGTGGTCTGGCTGATACGTTGTCCGTTATTGAAGCAATCAGTTGCTGGTTTCGTTCAGTTTCGTGAACAGGTTTGTCCGAATAAGGCTCAGAGATAACGTGCTCTGCTTTTTGAGAATAGCAGAAAGAGAATGGATTTTTATCGAATCCTGTCTTGTATCTCGCGCCTGAAGCCCACGTAAGAAAACCTGATGTGCCAAACCGATGCAGATTAATTACATGAGTATAACGTGACTTTCGGATGCGGAATGCCAGCCGAAGCAGGTTTCTGTTCTTTTGGCGGGCCTTATCCCAAATGAGCAGATCATTGATGAAAGGGTGGTTTTTTAACAATCCTTCGTTACCTTTTCGCACCAAAAAGTCGATCTTCGCATCCTGGTAGTTCGCATGAAGCTTTTCAGCCACTGCAGTTGCCAGTACGACATCGCCGATAAAGGCTGTCTGGATTATCAGAAATCGATACATTCAGGGAAAAAAATTCAGTGCGTTAACGAGTGTTTAACAAACTTTGGAGCGTCTTTGGTTGTCTAATATTTAGTAAATTTGTTCATACCCCCTTAAAAATCAAATAAATCATGAAGAAAATTGTTCTTTCATTGGGAATTATCGCGTTATCCGCAACAGTAACATTTGCGCAAGGTAGTAAGAAAGGCGCGTCCAAGCCAACTGCAAAGGCAGAAACAGTGGCTGCTGCACCTCAGGCGGCGCCTGCTGCACAGGCAGCTACTCCCGCTGCTGCTGATGCCGCAAACCGTACGGCCGAGGAAATGAAGTTTGCTAATGAGGTACATGATTTTGGGACAATCCCTGAAGGGCCGAACGCTGAATACGAGTTCACTTTCAAGAATACAGGTAAGGAGCCGATAATTATCCAGCGCGCACAGGCATCATGCGGATGTACGACCCCTTCTTATTCTAAGGATCCGATCCTACCAGGCAAGTCAGGTTCTATCAAGGCCTCTTA
>CAMPJV010000041.1 GCA_946886975.1 uncultured Taibaiella sp.
GTAAGGACAATCATGATGCCCCACTGAGCATATGCTCGTTTGCGGGGGAGTTTCTCCGGCACATTAGAAAAAACAAAAACAGTTCAAGGTTGTCAGTGCCTGTCCTGTTTTATTACTGACAAAGGAGGTGGACAATTTCGCCTCCACTGAATGCTTTTGAATACCCGTCTCGTTCGGAAAGCCGCATGAGAGTCACTATAGCCCTAAGGGCAAGTTCTTTGACAGATTGGGAAAAATTAATAAGCGGACGTTCGTCACCCTCCCATCAGAAGGAGGGCCGGGGAGGCGCTATAACTGGCGAAGCACTGCATCAACCCGCCTTTCAGCCTCTTCTCTACCGATAACCTCCGCTATCTGGAACACGCCTGGCCCGTATTTATCACCAACAAGCATGATCCGTAGAGGCAGCATAAGTTCTCCTTTTTTCAGGCCTTTGTCAGTGGTTGCTTCGCCGAAGTTCGCTTCCAGTGCGGCGCTGCTCCATTCACCCACAGTATCAAGTTGACTAATCCACGATTGAAAGAATTCTGTCTTCGCATCACTCCATTTGTCAGAAATAGCGGCAGTATTAAATGTCTCCGGTGTCTTAAAAAAGAAATGTCCCTGCTCCCAGAACTCTGATAGTAAGTGGCAGCGCTCCTTTATCAAGCCAATTACTGTCTCAAGCATTTCGTCATTCGGTTGCAACCTATGCTGTTCTATGTACGGCCTCACAAGCGGAACCAGCTCTATATTCTCCTTCCTCAGAAGGTACTGATGGTTAAACCACTTCGCCTTCTCATAGTCAAACTTCGCCCCCCCTTTATGAACCCTCTCAATAGAGAACTTGGCGATAAGTTCCTCCATCGAAAAGATCTCCTGCTCCGTGCCGTCATTCCATCCCAGTACCGCTAAAATATTCACAAAGGCTTCCGGGAGAAACCCTATTTCTTTAAATCCGTTATTAGTCTCACCCGACCGTGGATCATGCCAGTCCATAGCAAACACAGGGAACCCCAGCCGGTCTCCATCTCTCTTGCTCAGCTTGCCGTGTCCGTCCGGTTTAAGTATAAGTGGCAGATGGGCCCACTGGGGCATGCTCTGCTCCCAACCCAGGTACTTCCATAATAATATATGTACTGGCGAGCTGGATAGCCATTCCTCGCCTCTGAATGCATGCGTTATCTTCATTAGGTAGTCGTCCACCACCACCGCAAGATGGTAAGTAGGCATCCCATCAGCCTTCATAAGCACCTTGTCATCTACCAGCCCTGCGTCAAAGGTTACTTCGCCCCGTATCATGTCCTGGAACTTCACAACGGTGTCTGCTGGCATCTTGATACGGATCACATGCGGGGTGCCTTTTGCCAGTAGCTCTACTACTTCCTCCGCAGGCATGGTCAGGGAGTTACGCATCTGCATTCGTATCTGATGATCGTACTGCGGGGTCGGATTAGCATCGTTCTTGTATTCCTGCCGCATCCGGTCAAGCTCCTCTGGCGTATCAAAAGCATAATATGCATGCCCTGAGTCAATCAGTTGTTGCGCATACTGGTAGTAGAAATGCTTCCGTTCGCTCTGCCGGTATGGTTCGTAAGGCCCGCCCTTTTGCGGGCTTTCATCCGGCTCAATACCGCACCACTCCAGGCAGCGAACTATGTAATCTTCCGCGCCCTCTACGAAGCGGCTCTGGTCGGTGTCCTCAACACGGAGCACAAACTCGCCTCCATGATGTTTCGCAAATAAATAATTGAAAAGAACTGTGCGTACACCACCCAAATGAAGCCCCCCGGTTGGACTGGGAGCAAAACGAACTCTGACTTTATTCATAGTGGCAAATTTACTCTGTAATAGTTGAGGAATAAAAAAGGAGTCAGTTTATTAAACTGACTCCTGATGTGAGAAAGGAGAATGCCTTAGTGAAAAAGGAAGCCTATAGATAATCCTAGCCCAAAATTCTTAGCAGAATAATTATCATCACCCCCAGGAATAATGTTGGACAGGCCTATACCCATGTTTCCTCTGAGAAAGAACCCTCTGTGCCCTATAATGCCCATATTCAGGTTTATACCAGCGTCTGAGCCCTTGTAATCATCCTGGTCAGCTCGATTACCAATTTCCAGCTCGTAATCATCACGATCCCGGTCAACTACGGAGCCGTTCTGATTCCTCAAAACGCTTTCATGTTCTATCTCGCCTCCCATGGCAAAAGCTATGTATGGACCTCCGCCAATAAAAAACTGAGCCCGATGGGGGTGGCCAAACTTGAATTGAAGGTTCAATGGAACTTCGAGGTAGTTGATCTTGATATCATTCTCCACGTGGTTGGTAATTCCTGGAGCGTATGACTCCACGTAACTCTCCTGGCTTCCCTTCATGGAATAAAACAACCCCGGCTGGAATGAAACCATTCGGTTAAACCCTACATCAATTATACCGCCTATTTTAAGGCCGGGCTTAAGTTCGTAGTCGTCGTCGTCGTAATAGCCGTCTGTATGGAACTTATTAAAGTTCACACCAATTTCCGGACCTATTTGGACGAACTGGGCTCGAGATGGGGATGCGCATACTATGCCGATGCTGAATAGTAACAATAGTCTTTTCATAGTATTTTTATTTGCTAGCCAGCCATAGAAACTATGCCAGTGAACCGGAGGCGGTGTTAAAGAAATTATAAGAGGTGTGCCGTGCAGGTGTCGCCCTGCTTAAGGAAATAGTAATGAAGCAATTTCAGATGACAGACTATTAGAATAAATCCGATCACCTATTTGTGCTACCCACTTGATCCTTCTGATAGCATTGGAGAGAAACACCTCATCTGCATCATATAACATCGCTTCTGTAAGCGGATGTTCTTCAACTGTGTAGCCCAACCTGGGGAGCTCTGCTAATAAGTGGCGCCGCGATATTCCTGCAACACAACCTTCAGAAAGTGGGGGTGTGTAGACAATGTTGTTCTTTATCCAAAAAACATTGTAAATAGCTGTCTCGATCACTCTTCCTGAGTCATTCTTTACAAAGGCTTCATCCCATTGCCGCGCCTTCGCAAATTCCTCCGCGGCAACATACAGGCTTCGATCTGTTGTTTTGCAGTTGGCTAGTGGCCCCCTGGCCTTTGTGCTGTGTTGCGCAATACCGGCAGCCAATCCACTTGTGTTAAACACGATGAGCTCAGGCTGAATAGCGCAAGCCTCAATGGCATATTGGCTCAGCTCTTGTTTGTCATTGGGATAAACCTGCAGCCTTATCTTGCAAATGGCGTCAAGCTCGTTCTTCCTGATTAGATCTGATATTGCCTGTTCTAAACTGTTAGTATCGATGTCCGGAATGCCGATAAGCAACGCTCCGTCACGAAGTCGCTGCCAATGATAACTCTTTAGCTGGATTTCTCCGTTGAGCACCAGCATCGTTTCAAGCATCCCGAGGACGCCTGCTACAGACAAGTTGCGGGCAAACTCATTTACCTCTTCGGCAGGTACTAGTTGACCGTTTATTTTGGAGAAGCGCAATGATCCCTGATTACCGCCCAAAATTACATGCTTTAATAGCCTTTTCTCTGTGTATTTTTGTCCAAACGCACAGAGTATGAAGCTGGAACAGCCCGTTCCTGTCAAATGGATTGCAGAGTTCATCAAGGCAAAGTTAGTAGGCAATGAAGAGCAGGTAGTTACTGGTCTCAATGAGATACATAAAGTGGAAGCAGGCGATATTTCCTTCGTCGACTTTGAGAAGTATTACAACAAGTGCCTTCAGTCGCCTGCTACCATCATCATCATAAATAAGGAAGTAGAGTGTCCTTCCGACAAGACCCTGCTGGTTCACCCTGATCCGTTTACCGCATATGTAAGTCTGATAAAACATTTTCGTGGCTTCCAGCCTGCCACTCAGATGGTCAGTCCCTCAGCTACAATAGGGGAGGGCACTCAGCTCCAGCCTAATGTCTTTGTGGGTAATCATGTAAGGATTGGCAATAACTGTCTCATCCACCCCAATGTCACTATCTATGATTATACCGAAATTGGAGACAATGTCATCATTCATGCTGGTGCAGTGCTTGGCGCCGATGCGTTTTATTTTAAGCGCCGCAAGGAAAGGGAAGTACAGTACGACAAGCTGGAAAGTAGCGGTAGAGTAATTATTCATGATGAT
This sequence comes from uncultured Taibaiella sp., assembly GCA_946886975.1. The sequence goes on from CAMPJV010000041.1 coordinate 4,129, forward strand.
GTGGAGATAGGCGCCTGTTGTACCATAGATAAAGGCGTGAGTGGAGATACCATCATAGGGAAAGGCACCAAAATGGACAACCATGTTCACATCGGCCACGGCGCCGTCATAGGCAGGAACTGTCTCTTTGCAGCTCAGGTAGGCATTGGCGGCAAAGCTATCATTGAAGATGATGTGATTCTTTGGGGCCAGGTCGGCGTCAGCAAGGATCTGACGATAGGCAAGGGCGCTATCGTCTATGCGCAAAGTGGCGTGCCCGCAAGTATTGAAGGTGGTAAGGTGTACTTCGGTAGTCCCGTTGAGGATGCAAAAACAAAGATGAAGGAACTCAATTGGATCAAGCGCATCCCTGAGCTATGGGAAAAGCTGATGAACCCCGCAAATCCTTAGACCGCAAGGCTTCTGCTTTATTGTAGGTGCACTTTATTGGTCTGCCACTCCGTGCGCAGTAGTCCTGCAATAACAAGATCCTCCAGACTTCCGTTCCTCAGGTAGCTGTGTCGTAATACGCCTTCTACCTTACATCCCAGCCTCTCAGCTACTTTCGCGCTCCTTTTGTTCTGCGGTACAAAATGGACTTCTACCTTATTGAGGCCCACGCTGTCAAACAGGAAATCAAGGAACCTGGAAAGGCACTTGTATAATATACTTTTCCCTTCATGATCTGCAGACAGCCAATAGCCTATCTGAGCCTTCTTTAGACTATGGTTCCAATTGTGCATTCCTACCTCTCCGATAATCTTTCCTTCACACACTATGCCAAGCACCAATCCTTCCTGGCTCTCTTGTTGCTGAGCCGTAAGATGGATGAATTGCAACGTATGTTCAACCGAAGTGTTCCTGTCTACCCAGTTGAGCCACGGACGTAGATGCTGCCGGTGTTTGTCCACTACCGCAAACAGATCCTGTGCATCTTTCGCTTCAAGAGTGCGCATACTCAGTTGCTCATCTACTTTGATGGTGATCATATGTTCCTGCAGTTAGAGAAAACATTCAATGTCTAGTGCCTAAAATGCCGCGTCTCGGTGAGCACCAATGCCATGTTGTTTTCCTTGCAATAGTTTATGGTATCATTGTCCCTCATTGATCCCCCCGGCTGAATAATAGCAGTAATGCCTGCTTCCTTCGCCATCTTTGCACAATCATCAAACGGGAAGAAAGCATCGGATGCAAGCACGGCTCCGTCAAGCCCAAAGCCAAACTGCCTAGCCTTTTCCAATGCCTGCCTTAGGGCGTCTATTCTGCTCGTTTGTCCGCAGCCTTTGCCTATCAGCTTACTATCTTTTACCAGGGCTATGGCGTTAGACTTCAGGTGCTTGCACACCAGGTTGGCAAATTCGAGGTTCTGCTTTTCGCCTGCAGTACACTCCCTACCTCCGGACTCTTTCCAGGCAGCAAAGTTTGTTCCGTCTGCATCCTGAACCAGCACGCCATTAAATATTCGCTTGTATTCTTTTTGGGGCGCGAAAGCTTGTTTCTGTAATAGTATGATACGGTTCTTCTTCCCCTTCAGCAAGTTCAGAGCCTCGGCATCATAAGAAGGCGCAATTAATATCTCAAAGAACAGCTCATTTATCTTCTGCGCAACCTCCAGCGTTATAGTTTCATTGGTCACCAGCACACCACCAAACGCACTCTCGGGATCCCCTGCAAGGGCATTGGTCCACGCGCCAGCCACGTCTTCCGCTACGGCTACGCCGCATACGTTTGTATGTTTAATGATGGCAAATGCAGCTTTCTTCGTTGGCAATTCAGTCATGTTCTCGCTTAGATCTTTCACCAACTGGCAGGCTGCATCCACATCCACCAGGTTATTGTAGGAGAGTTCCTTGCCATTGAGCTTCTCAAAAAGGCTCTTCAGGTCTCCATAAAACGCTGCAGTCTGATGTGGGTTCTCTCCATACCTCAGCGGTTGCTTGTGGGAAATGGAAAGATGAAAGCTGTCAGAACCCTCCTGGTTGAAATAAGATGCAATAGCCACATCATAGTGCGCGCATTCAGCAAAAGCAGCGGCAGCATATTTCTTCCGGTTTTCTATGGTAGTTTCTCCATTCTGTTGATCCAGCAGGCTTGTCAGGTCACCATATTGGTTTCTCGAGGCCACGATCAGAACATCCTTAAAGTTCTTCGCTGCCGCCCTTATCAGTGAAACACCACCAATATCTATTTTCTCGATGATAGCCTTTTCATCCTGTGTGGACTTCACGGTTTCTTCAAACGGATAGAGGTCTACAATTACAAGGTCCAGCAGTGGGATATCAAAGTCAAGCACATTTTGTTGATCGTCCTTGAAGTCCCTTCTTGCCAGGATACCGCCAAACACTTTTGGGTGTAAAGTCTTTACTCTGCCCCCAAGAATGGAAGGGTAGCTCGTAACGTCCTCAACGGGTGTACAGGGTATCCCTGTTTTCACGATAAATTCCTGTGTGCCTCCTGTAGAGTAAAGTTGTACGCCAAGCTCATGTAGCTTATGAACGATCGGCTCCAGGCCATCTTTATAAAAAACGGATATAAGCGCTGATTGTATCTTACGGTTCATTGTTTTGCAAATTCGCCGCGAAGATAGGAAGGTTTGAGTACGTATAGAGAAAACCTCTTTATTGCTTAAGCACAAAGGCTCCGTCCAGTTGGGTAAAGTGTGCCGATATACCATGTTTAACGCAACTATCCTTCCACTTTTCCACTATATACCTCTTCTGGTTACTCCCGATTATTAACTTGCTGTGCCCGAATACATCTTTAATCCTGGATCCTTCAAACTCTTTCAGTGGGCTGTTAATCATCACATAGTCAAAGGCCGGTAACCGGTCGCTAAGTTGCGATATAGGTTCGCTCAGCATTAGAATGTTTTTGTTTCCAATGCTTAGGACCTCTTCGCTTCCTCCTTCGCGTTTCTGCCATGCTCCCAGAGTGGTATGCATTTCCCTTGTCGCATATTCCCTCCTTTTTGTGCTTACAACCGTATCCGACAGAAGCGGGGTGAATTTACTCCCGGCAATAACCTCTGCATAGTTCTCACCATTGATATTATAGACGACAAGCTGTAGCTGTTTTTCTGTCCTTGCTTTATCCACTGTTAGAGCCATGAGCAGTAGAGTAGTGACACCTAACCCTGTAAGCAGTCCTTTGTTGCTTTTGTTTAGGAGGAACATTGCAAAGCAGGCGACACTGACGTAAAGTAAGGTCAGCTGAGCCAGGCTCAAGTGCAAATGTTCAAATGACGGCGGATTAAGTCCCTGCAATGCAAGTACAACTTTATTCAACACTCCAACCATCGCCCCAAGCAAGAATCCAAGTGCTTTCGCAATGAAAGTTATCTTGCCTAAGAGTGTTAATAGCATCCCAGCCACCAGCCCTACCGCCATGAATAGATAGGCAATAACATTCGCTATAAGAAAGGTCGCCGGCAGGAGATGAAAATAGTAGATAATGATAGGGGCAACTAATATTTCCGCTGCAATACTTGCTGCCGCCGTTTGCCATATTCTCCTAAGTATCAGGTTCGGAACGTGTACAACTCGGTAAACCGGACGGTAGAATACGATCAGCGAAAGCACAGCTACAAACGAAAGCTGAAAGCCCACCGCAAATAACCACATCGGGTTAGCAACAAGCATCATAAAGGCAGTCGCAAATAATATATTGAGCGGATTCTGTTGCCTTTGCAGAATAAAGCCTAGCCCTCCGATTGTGAACATTACCGCTGCTCTCACAGCCGAGGAAGGCATGCCTGCAACTACTACGTAGAACCAAATTAAAGGGATAGCAAATAAGTACTTAAGGTACTGATGTCTCTTGTTCACCCAAAAGAATAGCCCTGCCGCAACTAAAAAGAAGATCGCCACATGAGAGCCCGAAATAGCAACTATATGCACTATTCCCGTTTCAGAGTATGCCTCCCGCAGTTCATCGTCAAAATTAACTTCGTCACCCAGCAGCATAGCCTGCATTAACCCCGCGGCTGCGCTGTCCGTGATGTATCGATCTATCACCTCCATACCCCAGTCATGAACAGTACGAGCCATCGAACTATTTGTAGCGTTTCGTTCCAATACCGAGATATCGCTTTCGCCAAGAAATTGATGATAGAACAGGTTGTTCCTTGCACAAAACCTTGCATAATCAAACTCAAAGGGATTGCCTGGGTTCTTTATTCTTATCCATTTATTTGGCAAAAGCAACACATCACCCACGTCCACATCCGGCCGTTTCCCATTCTTGTAGAGAAATATATAGGCATCACCTGCTGCCTTAATGACTACTTCACCCGATATACTGTTCTGAACTGACACTTTCACCTTCCATGTCCTGTCCCGTTCTATAGGAGCCTCTGCTACACGCACGCTATACGCCTCTGCGTCCTCAGTGCTTTTGCCAAACCAGTGCGCATCATTTCTGATATCATAGACCCAGCAAATGCATAAGCCTGCCAGGAATAGAGCAGCCTGAACAAAAAGGAATCTGCTAATTGAAGCTATTCGAGAGCGTTGCCTGATGAGGCCTGCCGACAGCAATAAAAGTCCACTGAAAGCAAGAATGGCCAGTACGCCGTCCTTGCCGATTGTAGGCGCTCTCAGGTCATAGCATACTATTGCTATGATGAGCGGAAGGAGTAACCTGAAAAAAGGGGCTTCTTCCCAGAAATAGGATCTAAAGTCTTGCCAGCGCTTCATAGGGCGATGAGCGCCCAAAATACAAACTACAACTGAGCTGTAAAACTATGGCACCAGCCCGGGATTGTTTTGCAGCTCGGCCAGCTTCACTCGCGCGCTCTGCACAAATGTGCTGCCTGGGTATTCCACTATTAGCCTCTCGTAGTATGTCTTGGCTTGTTCGGGTTGCTTCAGGAGGTGCTCGTAGATATCGGCAGTTCGGAATAGCGCATCATCCCTCAGGAGGTCGTCCTTCCCACAATCCTTACAGGGTTCGTACACCTGCTTCAGGTAATCAAGGGCTTTAGTATAAGCCCGGTGCTTCTGAGCCAGTTTCGCCCTCAGCATTAGGATGTCATCGCTCAGTGGATGTTTCGGAAAAGCTGTGGATATGCTGTCAAGCAGGGTCTCCGCGTCTTTATCTCTGTTCTGGAATAATAGCAGGTCGGCATATGCAAAGCGCTCCAGCGGCACCATAACGCTGTCAGGCGGAATATTCTCAGTTATAAGAACCGACAGATAAAGCGCGTCATTCGCTATCAGTTCAGACGTCGATGCCTTAAGTACGTTAAGTTGCCCTTGTGCCCATTCAAAGTCTCCTCTGTAATATGCGAGTTTTGCGTTGCGGAAGCGTGCCTCTTCGCCAAGCATATCTTCCCTGAATGCCTTGTCCACTTGACTGTATATCAGGGATGCATCCCAAATCTTTCCCGTCAATAAATAATAGTCTCCAAGCTGCAGCTTTGCCCATCCGTTGAACTCCTTCCTTGCGCTCGGCGCTTCAATCGCTTTTGTCAGCAGGTCTATTGCAACTTGCGGCTTACCCGCATATTGAGCTTCAAGGGTGGCGTAGTCCCTCAGCGTTTCGGTATTATAGTATTGCGGAAATTCCGAAAAGAAGGTAGCGTACTCCCCTTCCAGCCTCGATACATCCTCTGGCTTAAAGAAGGGATTGCCAGCCAGTTGTTCCATCAGCACATTCAGCTTTTCAGCTTTTGCAATAGCGTACATTGGTTGGTCCTTTCCACTTTCTGCCACTCGCTCCAGCGCCTTTACCGCCATTTCATACTGGCGCTCACGCTTCGCAGTTCTTGCAAACTCAAGTAGCCTCCTTCCGTTTTCTTTGTTCCGGTCATCAATTGCTTGCATCTGGATAAGCGCTCCCTCCCAGTCATCTTTTTGGGTGTATAGCCATGTAAGTATCTCGGCAAGCCAAGTATTCTCCGGCTGCTCATTTATTCTTTTAATCAGGGCTTTCTGCGCCATCTGCAGCTTCTTGGGGTCATTGCCCAGCAGTTGCAGCATGGTAGCCTTTGTGTCGTCTGCCCCAGGCATCTGCACCGGACCCGAATTAAGCATGGCGGAGATCGCCTTTTCTATATCGCCCGTCCGCGCATAGAGTTTAGCTAGTGGCGCATTATATAGGTAGGCGTTCCGAAGGATCTCGATGGCTTTCTCATAAGTCCGGATGGCATACTTGTCCTGGTTCAGAGTTGTAAACGCACTTGCCATTCTTGTAGTAAGCATATCATCTCCGTTTATCAATGGAATGGCCTTATCAAATTGCTCGTATGCTTTCTTTTCCTTCCCGCCTGCCAGGTAAACTTTACCGAGGTTTATGAAGAGCATAGGATTCTGTGGCGCCATGCTTAGCTGCTTCTCAGCAAGCTTCTCCGCTTCCTTATAATCTTTAGTGGCTATTAGTACGTTCAGGTATTCATTATACACATCTCCGTCTGTCGGTGTTTGGTCGTACAGCTTTTTATAGATTTCCAGTGCTTTAGGGTAATCCTTCATGTCGGCATGCATCCGTGCCTGCACAATAGGGTCTCCCTGCGCAGCTGCATTGTATCCAAACCCGCAGCTTAGGATAAACAATAGTAGGGTAGTATATATAGTCTTGTGTCTCATTGAGTGTTTACTCCTAATTGCTAATTTCTTAATGGTTTCCCTGTTTGCAATATACTCTGCAGTCTTTCCAGTGTCTTCTTTTGTCCGCATAGACTTAGAAAAGTCTCGCGCTCTAGGTCCAGCAGGTACTGCTCTGTCACCATGCTTGCTTCAGTCAGATCTCCTCCGCACATCACATAGGCCAGCTTTTCTGCTATAAATTTGTCGTAATCGCTTATGTAGTTCCCCATCCTCATCCCGTGTAGCCCCGCCAGCAGCGGCCCCATTCCCGTTCTTCCCTGCACCTTTATATTGTTTCTTTTCACTGGTTGGGTATATCCTGCTTCATGCATCATCAGCACTTTCCTCTTCGCATCGGCTATTCTCCTGTCCGCACTCATGCTAATGCTGTCCACACCCTTCCTCAATATAGACAATTCAAACGCCTCATGTGCCGACGTCCCTACTTTCGCTGTACCAACATTTATGAATAGCTGCTGCAGGTAGTTCAGCTCCACGTCTTCCTTTATGTTTCTATCCGACGCGCGCACCACCAGTTCCTTCGTGCCTCCGCCTCCGGGAATAAGCCCCACACCCATCTCCACTAGCCCTATATAGCTTTCAGCAGCGGCTTGCACAGCATCAGCGTGCAGGCACATCTCACAGCCTCCACCTAGGGTTAGTCCATGCGGGGCCACCACTACCGGAACACTGCTATACCTCAGGCGCATTGTGGTATTCTGAAATTGCCTCACTGCAAAGTCCAGCTCATCATATTCCTGCTCAATGGCAAACATGAATATCAATCCAACGTTTGCCCCTGCGCTAAAGTTCGCTCCGCTATTGGCTATTACTAACCCCTTGTATTTCTCTTCGGCTATGGCAATTGATTTCTGAACACCCTCCAGCACTTCGCCTCCTATGGTGTTCATCTTGCTGTTCCATCTCAGGGCCAGTACATCATCACCTATGTCGTAAAGAGTGCAGGCGCTGTTCTTCCACACTACCTTTTCTTCCAGGTGCTCTAGTATTATATAAGTACCCGTACCCGGTATAGTCTTGTAAGCCTTTGTATTCTGGTCGTAGTACTTACGCTCACCTTTTTCTATCTTATAGAAGCTTGTCGCTCCGCTATCCAGCATTTCCTGCACCCATGGCGCAACGGATCTGCCTTCAGCTTGCATCTGCTCCAGTGTCTTCGCTACGCCAAGTACGTCCCAGCTTTCAAATGCGCCAATCTCCCACCCAAACCCTGCCTTAAGAGCATCATCTATCTTGTACAGCTCGTCAGCTATTTCCGGTATCCTGTTAGAGATATAAGCGAACAAAAGATGATGAAACTGCTTGTAAAATGCCCCTGCTTTATCCTGTCCATTATATAGCACCTTTAGCCTCTGCTTCAGATCCTCTATCTGTTTAGCCGCTTCTAGGGTCGCAAACTTTGCTTTCCTTTTCGGCTCATACTCCAATGTTTGAAGATTCAGCGTTAGTATTTCCGATTTACCCTTTGCTCCCCCAATTGGCTCAGCCTTTCTTTCATCCCCTCTGTTCTCCGGCGAAGTAGTAAACGTAGCTTTCGTAGCCTTTGCGGCACTGGAATCAGAATCTCTACCACTATAAGTTAATGAACTTCCTGATTTGTCGGACACCATCTCCGCCCCTATGGGGGGAGGTTGGGAGGGGGCCATTCC
>CAMPJV010000042.1 GCA_946886975.1 uncultured Taibaiella sp.
AGGGAACGCCCTAAGTGTCTCCCTGCCTTTTTATTGCCGCTATTCTTCGAACATCAGGAACCCAAAGCTCTTCGTTGTTCCAGGTTGTATAAAGAGGCTCTGGTAAGTACCTGGTTCATACCCTTCCCTTTCAAAGCGCACTTTATATATCCCGCCCTGAACGGCTGCCAGGTAAAACTTGCCCGTGCTGTCTGTCTTTATCGTCGTTGCTTCTCCTCCTTCAAAGGGCGTCAGCGTAAGTTCCACGTCGCTCAGCGGTGCATAGTTAGTCATGCTTCCAATCGTTCCTTTAAATATTGTCTCCGCCACCACGGTTCCCGTCGTATCTGTTGCACCTGGCGGAACTTCCGGTACTCCTGCCGCCGCACCCAGCGGAAAGGCCAACAAGCATATTGCAAGTAATCGTCTCATATCGCTTCATTTATACGTCTAATGACCCAAAAACATGAAGCCAGCCCCATGCATGAACTGTTAAATCCTCCCATATCTCCGTTCTTCTACTCTTCACAGCACTGATAAAGCAGCTTTCCAAACCGTTCCTGCTTCAGATTCATGAGCCATACAGCCGCCTTTCTGGCTTCATTACCGGCTCGTCCAGGTAGTTCATACGGGGTAAATACGGGGTATATACGGGCTAAATACAGGGTAACCCTGGAGTATCAGTGCAGTACACTACCGCTTTGATAGCTCCTGCCATGAAGTACCCCGTCTCTCCCCGCTCAATGCAATGCATCAGTCTATGCTCATCTGGCATTATCAAGAAAGACATCACAAGAATATTGTAGAACTGGCTCACCCGCAGTTTCACCGCTGGAGCTTATATACATAACTTTGCAGCCTTAGCGGAAGTAGAATATGATGCAAATTTACCCGGCGCATGCCGCGGAGGCCCTTGAGTTTAATAAGATCACTCAGTTACTGAAGCAGAAATGCAGAACGGATGCCGCTAAGGAACGCGTAGACGAGCTCAGGTTCCATACCAGGATGGACTACGTCCAGCGTGCCCTCATGCAGACAGATGAGTTCAGATCAATATTGTCAGGCAAGGATTACTTCCCGAATGATTTCACTAAGAACCTCCAGCGCGAACTAAAGCTCATAGGAGTGCAGGGAGCAGTCCTCACAGGTGAGGAGTTGCTATCAGTCCAGGCGCTGGCGCTGAGCATCAGGGATATGCTGCTTTGGTTCAAAAGGCAGGGAGAACTCTTTCCCAACCTCCGCTCCCTCACAGAAAAGATCACCTACGAGAAAACCATATCCGAAATAATAGGCAGCATCATAGACGAACAGGGAAATGTCCGCGACACGGCCAGCCGCGAATTGATGCAAATCCGCAGCGACCTCTCCAAGCTAAGACAAGACCTTCGCCGCACCTTCGAAGTAATTCTAAGACGGCTTAGCAAGCAGGGCTACCTTGCCGACATTAGTGAAGGCTTCCTCAACGGCCGCAGAACGGTCGCCATCTTTGCAGAGCACAAGCGGATAGTAAAAGGAATCCTGCACGGCGAAAGCGATAGCCAGAAGACTGTCTTCATCGAACCCGAAGAAACCATTGAGCTGAACAATGAGATCTTCTCGCTTGAAAGGGCGGAAGGAAGAGAGATTCACCGCATACTCGTGCAGACTACCGCTAACCTCTCCCAATACCAGCCGCTCCTCGAAGCATACTACCACCTTTGTGGACTCTATGACTTCATCCGTGCAAAGGCATTGCTGGCAATAGACATGAATGCCCAGATGCCTCGGCTCAGCCCCCACCCCGGCCTCGCGTTAGTTAAGGCATTTCATCCATTACTCTATCTGCACAACAAGCAAACAGAAAAATCAACTATTCCGCTCAACATATCCCTCGACAGGCATAATAGGGTCCTTATCATCAGTGGACCGAACGCCGGCGGAAAGACCGTATCAATGAAGACCGTCGGCCTCCTTCAGCTCATGACGCAAGCCGGCCTCCTCATCCCCGTCGACCCGCAGTCCGAGATAGGCATCTTCAAGCAGCTGATGATCCACATCGGCGACACACAAAGCATCGAGCACGAGCTCAGCACCTACAGTGCCCACCTCCGCGACATGAAGTACTTCATGGACTTCGCCAACGGCAAGACATTGTTCTTCATAGACGAGTTAGGTAGCGGCTCTGACCCAAACCTCGGGGGAGCATTCGCCGAAGCCATAGTAGAGGAACTCGCCAAGAAGCACTCCCTTGGCATCATCACTACCCATTACCTCAACCTTAAAGTAATGGCTGGCAAAGTGCAGGGCATCATCAATGGTGCCATGGCTTTCGACGAAGAACACCTCGAGCCCCTCTACAAGCTTATTATAGGAAAGCCCGGCAGCTCCTACACATTCGCCATCGCACAGCGCACAGGGTTACCTCCAAAGATCATCGACCGCGCAAGACAGATCACAGACCGCGGTCACTTCAAGCTCGACAAGATGCTCCTGCAAACAGAGCAACAATCAGTACGTCTCGGCGACAAAGAGAAAAAGCTCGACAAGTTGCTAAAAGAGAACGAACGCCTAAAGCAGAACTACGAAGAGCTGACAGACAAAGAGAAGCTGAAACAACATTACGAAACCCTCAAACTCCAGAACAAGATTAAGAAAGAAGAACTCGACTACCTCCGCGATACCGAGCGAAAGTTTAAACAGATCATCCACGACTGGAAGAAGGCAGAGAACAAACAGGAGGTAATAGAGTCAGCGGAAAAGGTGCTCTTCAAAAGAAAACAAATAGAAGGCAACCAGGCCGCCGCCCGAAAAGCAGACAAGAACTTCGAAGTACTTGGCGGCACACCAAATGTCGGCGACCTCGTAAGAAACCAGATCAACCACCAGGTCGGCACGCTGGAAGAAATAAGAGATAAGAGAGCCATAGTAAGGATAGGTCAGATGCCCTTCAACGTTAAGCTCGAAGAGTGGGTGGTCGTAAGACGAAAGCAAGTCCCAAAAAAGGAGAAGAAAACCAGCGAAAGTTAGTGCCGCATGCTATGATCTAAAAGAAAACAGCCTGCAATGTCTGCAGGCTGTTTGCAATTATTGACACCATACTACTGTAGCTTGATCACTTTCACTTTTTCTGAAACTTCCCCTTGTTTCACTTCCACTACATAGATTCCAGCAGCAAGACTTCTGCCAACGGATATATCCGTACCAACAGCCTGGTGAGATCTTGTCTCAACAACTCTGCCGGATAGATCATAGATGACAAGATCAGCATAATCATAAGTATGACTAACTATGCGAACATGGAGATCAGTAATGAATGGATTTGGAGAAGCAAGTAAGCCGAGTTCCACATCATTAACAACTGAAGCTATAGTCTTTGCAGCAGCGCCACACTGATCCTCACATTGGCCCAGCTTGTCGCCACCATGAGCACATACGTGTGTAGGAACAGCGTTTATGCTAACTGATATAGTCTGCACATTAGTAGGATTGTCAGGAGGCAGGTGACATACGTAGATCTTCTTGCCGTTAGTACCTGGAACGCGAACATCCTTAACACAGAAAGTTACTGAACATGATGTTTCACAGCCGTTAGGATGTGTAGCAGTAACCGTGTAGGTGTAACTTCCTGGAGCTGTTGGAGTAAACTCAGGATTAGCGATGTTTGGATTATCCAGATCAGTGGTAGGACTCCATGAGTATGAATACCCAGCCGCGCCGCCATTCACGCTTGCAGTCATTGTAGCGCTCTGTGGACCATAACCTAAATAGATATCAGTAACAGCTCCATTTGTACAAGTGCTGTTAGCAGGAGTAACCGAGATGCTGCAAGTGCTTACATCAGTAACAATCACATCAAAGCTGCAGGTACTTGTTCCGCCGGCATTTGTGAACGAATAAGTAACAGTGGTTGTTCCTGTAGGGAACACATCACCGGGATTATGCGTACTAACAGTAGTTACACCAAGGCAGTTACCCGCAACAGTTGGAGGTGTCCATGTTGCAGTCTGATCACATGCAGCGGTAGAGTTAATATTGATGTTAGCGGGACAACCTACAATAACAGGAGGTAAAACCGTAAGACTACCTGCCTCAAGGAAGACGCCGGAGTCTAATATTAAGTCACTGCCATCAGCAACCCCGAGCTTAAGATGATAAGTAGAACAAGGAGTTACGGCAGCTTTTGCTGTGAGCACAGTTGTCAGTCCATCGTAAACAGGAGGAAGCCCATTAATGTTATTTATGAAATACTGAGTGAAAGGCGATCCTGTCCCCATTCCTGTACAGTTCCCAATCACACCGGCGCCAGTAGGCGATCCGCCGTTAATGCTGTTGATGGCCACTGGAATGTTAGTTCCGGGCACAAGTGCAATGTTGGTTGGTGAAGCATATTCATTCCCTGAAATGAAGAAACCAAACACGTCGTTAAACTGAGTGCACGTGTAGTTTGGATACTCTTCCGAACCAAACTGATAGTCAAATTGTATTGAGTCACCAGTTGAGACAAAGTCAAACTCTAATACACAGGCATCATTAGTAGGAAAGCCGGCAAGACTGGTTAAATCGATATCGCCTGCGTCACCATTGTTTACAGAAGAGAAAAAGGACGCCGCATTCGTCGCGTTCGCGGAGCTACCACTGGTCAGAATGATACCGCCTGGAAGACCCAGAGATGGCGATGCTACTGTAGCAAAAGTACCATTGGCAGACCCTGCGCAAGTGAGACTGGCATTAGTTATCGTTACTCCACCTCCTACGAGGGCAGCGGCAAGCGCCTCCGCTGTCTGGTTAGTAACCACAGCCACCTGGGCAGCTGATTTCTGATTTGGAGCTGCCAGCAGAAGCAGCATCATGGTACAAGCAGAGAGCACTTTGCCTGTTGTTATGTTCATTTTCATAAAGTAGTTATTAGATTGTTTTGGGAATAGTTTATTTGCGAAAGCTTATTTGGTAAATGGAATGCGGTAGTTCTCTTCACTCTTGTCACCACTGACAACCTCAATAAAATATTCCCCAGGCGCAAGCTTTGACACATCGATGCTTTCTGCATAACGAAGGCCCACTTCTTCTGTAGGAATTGCCTGAACAACTTTCCCTTGCTTATCTATGATGCGTGCGTTTAATGTAAATGGCTTGTCCGGAGTTAGTTGCAGAACAACATTGTTGGCACCAGCCGGTGAAACGCTGTAGGAGGCCTTGACAGCTGTTTTGCTCGCAGTAGCCATTTCAAAGCTGCCCTTTGTAGAGGCTGGCCCCTGAGCCTTGGATTCATTGAAGCCTGACAGTAACAGGACTCCAACTGATAAAAAAAGAATTCGTCTCATAAGAACATGTTTAAAGGATTAAAAAAAATATTGACTTAGTTGGATTTGAGTGCTCGTAGATGTCATAGCGGAGATTTAAGTCTCAGCAATGGACATAAGGATTCTGAGATGCTCCATAGGCTTCTGGTTTGGTTGATGATTAAATAAATTGAGCTATCAAAAGATTGACGTGACGTCTGCTGCGCAACCGAAATCAGTCAACCCCTTAAGGGTCTACATGGTGGGTATGTGATGGCTTGAGCATAACTGGATGAAAACAGTACTTTACTCAACGGGACATAAAAGTAGATCAGCCTAAACATGCATGTCGTCGGAAAGGCTCAAAAAGGTCGGTCTAAAAGCTCATTTTTTTATTTCCGAAGGAAGATATCCTTTCACCTTCTTAAAGCACTCAGTAAAGTTCTTGGGATTAACGTAGCCAAGGTATGCAGATACCTCTTTGATATTCATTGTGCCTTTTCTAAGTTGACGTTCCGCCTCGTCCATTTGCAGATGCCGAAAGTATTTTTCAGGAGTGTGGGAGAACAAATTCTTGAACCGTCTCTTAAAAGTCGGAATAGAAACATTGGAAACCTTCGCCAGGTTAGCCAGGCCCGGAAAAGTCTCCTCAATATTCTGCTTCATTAAAGCAATAGCATTGGCAAAAGCGCAGTCATTCTCGTAGTTATCCAGGGGCTCAGCTTGCAGCTCAAAAAACTTGCAGAAAAGCTGCAGCACCTTGGCTTTTATAGAGATTGCCTGGATAAGCTTTGCCTGCTCACTGGTAAATGTCCGGTCCAGTTCTTCTAACAGCAACGCCTCGTCCTTATGGATATCCCTGCTATAATAGGAGGGCTGGGCTGGTATTATCTTCTGCAGGATCGTGTCTTCGCGTGAAATATCATCGGTATAAAGATTCTCTTCTAGAAATTCTTTGCTAAAGACGAATTTGTAGCTTGAAAATTTACTGCCTTCATTTATCCTCCACGTTTTCTGATACGCACTGCAGCTGAATACAGCCTGGGAATCAAAAGGCAGCCGCTGTCCCTTGCTCTCTGCCACACTTTTCACGGGAAGGAAAAAATACTCAAGCTCATAGAATGAGTCACCAGTACTTTGCGTGAAGCAAACTTCGGTTTCCCTTGAGAACAAGTATTCAAAACGCATACACCAGAAACCCTCCGATATCTTTCGGTAATTACCCACAATAGACGAATGGGCATGCTTTATCGTAACGCGTTTGAAGTTCTCGTACTTCGTAAACGCGCCCGAGCCAGACCTGAATAAACTAAGCAGAGTAGAAGGCGAAAGCCTTATGTACTCAATACGGTTGATGCCGTCAATTACCTCTTGCATTGGTTCTATCCTTTTGGATAAACGAAAGGTGAGAGTTTACAGGTGGGAAGGTTTAACAGCGAATAAAATCCTAGATCGTTCTACGCAACAGCTAAATCCTATGGCAATATTAGCTAAACATTTGAGAAAGCGAAATACTACTTATCCACGTTCTTAATGTTATTTTAACTTTTGATCATAACACATGCTATATCATAGACTTAACGACAGCGCCAAGTTTCTTCAAGGATCTGTCTAACTCATTGCTCCATGGCATCCCATAGCTAAGTCGCATGCAATTCTGATATCTGTCTTGCAAAGAGAACATCGCTCCAGGAGCAATGCTTATCTTATGAATGATGGCTTCTCTGTAAAGCTGATATGTATCGATCTGCTTTGGTAGTTCCACCCAGAGGATAAATCCGCCCGTGGGTTGACTGAGCTTCGTACCTTCCGGGAAATAGTCGCCAATCGCTCTTGTATAGTGGAGGCAGTTTGCATGCAGCATATTGCGCAGCTTGCGCAGGTGGTGTTCATACCTGCCTGTCGCAAGAAAATTAGCTATGGTCATCTGCTCCACAGATGCGGAAGTAATACTGTGATAAAGCTTTAACCTCTTCACTTGCTCATAGTGCTTACCGGGAGCAACCCACCCCACTCTATAGCCAGGCGCAAGTGTCTTGGAAATTGAACTACACCACAGTACATTGCCTTCCTCATCATAGCTCTTACATGATTTAGGTCGCTTCTTGCCGTAATAAACATCCCCATACAGGTCATCTTCGATTAAAGGGACGCCATGAAAGGAAAGTAATCTAACCAGCTCTTTCTTCTGATCATCAGGAATACAGAAACCAAGAGGATTGCTAAAGTTGGTCACAAAAAGGCAGGCCTTGAGGTCGTACTTCTGCAGGGCCTTCTTTACATCAGCCGGATCAACACCAGTATCGGGATGAGTTGGCAGCTCAAGGACACGTAATCCCATACTGTTAAGTAACCGAAGCGTGCCAAAGTATGCAGGACTCTCCACCGCTATGGTATCACCTCTCTTTGTGAGTGCCATCAGGCAATATGAGATCGCGTTCATACAACCTGCCGTCGTTATAAGATCATTCTCATCAAGGGTTCCCTCCCAGTTCAGTGCCCACCTGGCGATCTGGCGGCGTAGCAGCGCGTTCCCTTTTACCGGCTCATAAGCGGTGCCATTGGCAGGTAGTTCACGGACCGCCTGAAGCATGGCTTTGTTCAATTGAGCAAGGGGCAGCATCTCCGATGCCGGTACGCTGAGGGAAAAACGGATCACTTTCGGATCTGCCCAATCTTCATACACCTCAGATATGATTGCATCCACATTCTTGAACTGTATGGAGTGCGACGGTTTACTTTTGTCCAGCCGCTGCGGAAATCTCGAAGGATTGTATTTGATATAGTAACCAGATTGCGGCCTTGACTCTATCAAACCTTTCCCCTCCAGATGGTAATACGCCTGCAATGCAGTGCTGACACTGATATCATGATGTGTACTTAGATTGCGCACCGATGGAAGCTTATCCCCTACATTGAGCACCTGCTCCATTATCTGTCTCTCGATCAGGTCCGCAATATATAAGTAAAGGTGATCGTTCTTTGCTCTTGAAAGAGGCATACGCTCTAAACTGTTATGGTCAAAAATACAGAAATTGTATCTGTTTTATTCACAACAATCTCTTCATTTTTGTACCATAAGAATAGTAATCGAGTATTTGACCGGATATGACAAGACACACTAAGGCGTATATAGCACTAATATTTATCTGCATCGTATGGGGCACGACATACCTGGGTATAAGGATGGCAGTGATGCACTATCCTGCATTTCTTTTTGCGGCTGTGCGACAGGTAGCTTCTGCTGCCATCATCCTCGCCATAGGACTCGCAATTAATAGGAAGGCGGATCTTTCCCGCAGCAACCTGGTTCATCAGGCCATTGTTGGGTTTCTGTTGATCACAGTAGGAAACGGTTTGGTGACCTGGGGCGAACGATCTGTACCAAGCGGAATTGCAGCTCTGATTTGTTCGCTCATGCCATTGGTTAGTGTGATCGCCAGCCTTATTATCTACAAGGAAGAGAAAGTCAATTCGCTTATAGTCATAGGCATGG
This sequence comes from uncultured Taibaiella sp., assembly GCA_946886975.1. The sequence continues at coordinate 8,734 of CAMPJV010000042.1, forward strand.
TAATAGGTTTCATGGGTGTTGGACTCATCTTCAAAGACGATGTTTCAGGCATAACCAACAAAGATTACCTAATTGGTATCCTTGCGATTTTTGTGGCAACCTCAAGTTGGGCGATAGGAAGCATCATTAATAAGAAAAGAAAGTCTGGCATCAATCCGGTATTCAACTCCGGTCTTCAGCTTCTATTTGGCGGAGTATTCCTCTTCATGTTTAGTCCCATAGTCGATGATTATAGTGAAATGCACTTTATGCATCCTGAAGTGCTATGGCCCATGGTATATCTTGTCATCTTCGGATCGGTGTTGGCCTATACAGCATATATGTATGCGCTTAAAGAATTACCGGTAGGTGTGGTAAGCCTCTATGCCTACGTGAACCCTCTTGTCGCTGTGGTATTGGGATACCTTGTGCTGAATGAGCCTCTTACCTGGATTACAGGACTTTCATTCGTCTCTATAGTCACCGGCGTATACCTGGTTAATTATGGCTACAGGAAACAACACAAAGCAAAAGAAACTAAGGACTTCGGTAACAATGCTATCAGCGCGCTGCCGGTTCCCGAATCAAAAAACAGATAGTGTATACGCAACTGCTCAACCTTTAAAAACAAAAAGCATGGAATATCCAATAACCATTACCGCGCAAAAGGAAAGAATAGTAAAGGACACCCGGACTATCCCCTTTGGTGTTCAGCCAACGGAACACATGTTCATTGCCGAGTACCGCGACAAAGGGTGGCGCAACACCAGGATCGTGCCTTTCACAGATCTCACCATGAGTCCCTTTGCACTCTGCCTTCACTACGGACAAACAGTCTTTGAAGGGATGAAGGCATTTCTCATGGAGGATGGAAGGATAAACATATTCAGGCCAGATAAACATTATGAGCGCTTCTCGAAGTCGCTCCGGCGCATGTGTATGCCGGTTGTTCCAAAGGGTTTGTTTTTCGAGGCGCTCCATCAACTGGTCCTGCTGGATGGTAGCTGGATACCTGCAGAAGAGCATGGTTCCTTATACCTCCGGCCATTTATGATCGCGTCAGAAGAAAGGCTCGGGGTAAAAGCAGCTGACGAGTACCTGTTCATGATCGTATGCACACCCGCGTTCCAATATTATTCAGAGCCGCTGAAGGTAAAAGTCGAAACCACCTATATAAGAGCAGCCGAGGGTGGAACAGGCGACACCAAGTGCGGAGGTAATTATGGTGGTGCACTCTACCCAACTCAGCTATCAAGGGAAGCCGGCTACGACCAGGTGATCTGGACAGACAGCAGGAATCATGAGTATATTGAGGAGTCAGGCACAATGAACCTGATGTTCTTTATAGAAGACACACTTATTACTCCACCGCTCTCTGGAACCATTCTGGATGGCGTTACCAGAGATTCACTCCTTACCATAGCAAATGACATGGGCATGAAGGTAGATGTCAGGCCAATTAGCTTTAAAGAAGTTCGGGCGGCACTGGAAAGTGGCAAGAAAGTAGAAGCGTTTGGTGCAGGTACCGCAGCTGTCGTCGCCCCGATCGAGCGTATTGCCATTGAAGGAAAAGAATACTCCTGTAATATTAGCAAGGAAGCAAAGATGTATGAATTGCAGCGAAGACTATACAGCATACGCAAAGGAACGATGCCCGACAACCATAACTGGAACTACATTATATGACCATGCAGCCAATAACTATAAATTACAAAGGCTATACTATTAGCACTAATAAGGAGCTATTGAGCGTTGAGGAAATCCACCAATGGTTATCCCAGAAATCGTATTGGTGTAAGGATATACCCTTTGATGTGGTAAAGACTTCATTTGATCACTCCTACTGTATTGGTGCAATTAAAGATGGTAAACAGGTCGCTTTTGCCCGCTTCGTCACTGACTATGCAGTATTTGCCTACCTGGCGGATGTATATGTAGCCGAAGAGCACCGGGGAATAGGTATCAGCAAGAAAATGATGGAGATCCTGATGAACCAGGATTGGGTAAAAGGACTGAGGAGGATAACGTTGGCGACGGTGGATGCTCATGGTCTTTATGAGAAGGTCGGATTTAACGCACCGCATAAGCCTGAGCGACTCCTCGAGATCTTTAGACCTGCAGTTTATGGAGATGTAAATAACCCCTGCTCTTAAAAGATGAAGCTTTACATAGTAGACGCATTTGCCACTAAACTTTTCGAAGGTAACCCGGCAGCGGTGTGCCCTATGGACTTCTGGCTACCGGATGCCCTGATGCAGCAAATTGCTTTTGAGAACAACCTTGCCGAGACCGCCTTCGTGGTTAACGAAGCCGAAGGCTACAGAATAAGATGGTTTACACCACTCGTGGAAGTGGACCTATGCGGCCACGCGACACTGGCCGCTGCTCATGTCTTACTTAATCATGAGCAGTTTGCAGGCGACCAGATTGAGTTTAATTCCCGCTCAGGACCACTTTCCGTCACCCGGCGTGACGATCTGTTGAGTCTCGACTTTCCAGCAGATAATGTTGAAGGAATAACACCATCAGAAACATTGTTAAGTTGCTTTCCCCTTCGGCCTAAGGAGCTATATAAAGGAAGTACAGACTACATGTTTGTCTTTGACGCAGAGGAAGAGATCGTGAATATGTCACCGCAGCTTGATGCCGTAAACTCTCTCGACGCGAGAGGTGTGATCATAACAGCAAAAGGTAGAGAAGTAGACTTTGTATCAAGGTTTTTTGCTCCACGGTGCGGCATCAATGAAGACCCGGTAACAGGATCGGCGCATACCACGCTAACTCCTTACTGGGCAACACAGCTCGGCAAAAACAGCTTAACTGCAAGGCAGCTCTCAGCACGGGGAGGCGAACTTAGCTGTGAATTGCTGAACAACCGGGTTATTATTTCCGGGAGGGCAATAACCTACCTTAAAGGATTCATCCAACTAAAGAACTAATACCATGAGCATGTTACCTTATTTAAAGAGCGCTATCCGACAGTTTGAATATTACAAACATCTCGGCGAGCAGGCTATGCTGCAGATTGACGATAGTCGTCTGGGCTGGCAGGCTAATGAAGAAAGTAACAGTATTCCAACAATTGTGAAGCACCTGCACGGAAATATGCTCAGCAGGTGGACTGACTTCCTGACTGAAGATGGCGAGAAGCCATGGCGGCAAAGAGACGCCGAATTCGAAAATAACATTACCACAAGGGAGGAAGTTATGAAAGCCTGGAACGAGGGATGGTCCTGTCTATTTCACGCATTGAACAGTATTACCGATAGTGATCTTGACAAGACCATCTATATCAGGAACGACGGCCACACAGTTCTTGAAGCCATTAACCGGCAACTCGCACACTATCCATATCACATAGGGCAGATCGTCTTCGTAGCGAAGATGATCAAAAATGACGGGTGGAAAAGCCTTTCCATTCCGAGGAATAAGTCTGCACAGTATAATTCTGAGAAGTTCTCCCAGGAAAAAAAGTCCAGGCACTTTACTGACGATTTGCTCAATAAATAGTGTCCAAATGCTTCCGACTGGCCGTAAAGAGGGCTACTGAATTCATAAAGCGCTAGCTCCCAGCCGGTTAACTTAAAAGCACCTGACGAATCATCTACCGTGACAAGCTATATTT
>CAMPJV010000043.1 GCA_946886975.1 uncultured Taibaiella sp.
CTGTTATATTATATGATAACCTGAATGGAGTTTCGGTTTTCTCTGCATCTCACTTTCACCACGGCCACGAGAGTTACCAAGGGTATCAAATAGACCCGACTAATAAGATGAAAGAAAAGATCGTTCCGGTAAATCCCCAGGAAGGTCAGAAAGTTTACGATTTCTCTATTACAAAGAATGTCCTTTCAATGTTGCTGGCGGTTGGTCTTTTACTCGCGCTATTCCTGGGAATAGCCGGTAAGTATAAGAAGAACGGAGTAATGACCGCACCATCAGGTTTTCAGAACGCAATGGAGCCGATCATCAACTTTATAAAGGATGAAGTGGCTAAGCCTAACCTCGGACACAAGTACATGAAGTTCATGCCACTGCTGCTGACGATATTCTTCTTTATCTGGATGAACAATATGCTGGGTCTGATACCAACCGGTGCGAACTTCACTGGCAATATCGCTGTAACGGGCTGCCTGGCGCTCATCTCATTTATAGTCATGATAGCTAACAGCAATAAGCATTTCTGGGGTCACCTTTTGAATCCTCCGGGAGTACCACTGGGTATTAAGTTTCTGCTGGTGCCTATTGAAATCATGTCACTGTTCATTAAGCCGATAGCGCTTATGATACGTCTTTTCGCCAACATGATGGCCGGACACATAGTGATCCTTAGCGTGATCCTGATGATATTTATTTTTGGGGCGTTGAGCAAGGGCGCAGGCTGGGGCTTTGCTCCGGTGTCGCTGGCTTTCTCCATTTTCATGTTTATGCTGGAGTTGCTTGTGGCTGCTATACAGGCGTTCATCTTTGCAAACCTTACCGCGGTATTTATAGGTCAAGCCATAGACGAGGGTCACGGACATGACGATGGCCAGGAGTATCAAGTATCTAAAGACGAGATAATAGCTTAGTTTTTTTATTTAAATCCATATAAAATGTCAGTGTTAAACACAATTTTGTTGCAAGCTACAGAGTCAGTGGAAGTTGCTGCTGCTGCTGCTAAAGGTACTGCCGCTGCAGGTGGTGCAATTGGCGCAGGTATCGCTGCACTTGGTGCCGGTGTTGGTATAGGCCAGATCGGTAAGGGTGCGGTAGAAGCTATCGCCCGCCAGCCTGAAGCTATGGGAGACATTCGTGCGAACATGATCCTGACAGCCGCCTTCGTTGAGGGTGTTGCGCTGTTTGGTGTAATCGCAGGTATCCTCGCTATCGTACTTTAAGCTACGATGAACTTAACTGCGCCCAACGCACAGGGCAGAGGGCGCAGTTATTTTAGTTTTTAAACAATCAACCTTACATACTATTTTAAATAGATAACCAATATGGATTTGTTAACCCCGGAACTCGGTTTATTTGTCTGGACGCTGATCGCCTTCCTTGCTGTGTTCTTTATACTGAAGAAATTCGCATGGAAGCCTATCCTCGATGCTCTTTCTGAGCGTGAGACTGGTATCGCCGCATCTATAGCTTCTGCCGATAAGGTAAGAAAGGAAATGGCGATGATGCAGAATGAGAATGAGAAGCTAATGGCTCAGGCTCGTGAAGAGCGTACCGCAATGCTGAAAGAAGCAAAGGAGACGAAGGACAGAATAGTGAATGAAGCAAAGGATGCTGCGAAGCTGGAAGCAAACAAGATCATAGCTGATGCGCAGCAACAGATTACCCAACAGAAGATGGCTGCGCTGACTGAGGTGAAGAACGAGATAGGCAAACTATCTGTTGAAGTGGCTGAGAAGATTCTTCGCAAGCAACTTTCTACTGCAGAAGCACAAAGTGCCTATGCGGGGCTGCTGGCAGAAGAAGTGAAACTCAATTAGTGAGTAGAGAAGTTAAGAAGCCCTCACAATAACAAAAAAGGAAAATGCAAAACCCTCGTCTCGCGACCCGATATGCAAAGTCTCTCCTGGATCTGGCAATAGAACAGAACCAACTGGAGACAACTCTCATGGATGTGCAACTGATAGATGCAGTTTGCGCACAGAGCCGTGAGTTTGCAAGTATGCTGCGCAGCCCCATTATTAATGCGGACAAGAAGCAGGTAATCATTGAAGCCGTGTTGGGTCATCGCCTGGCTCCGCTGACAAAGGCATTTGTGACACTTCTTGTAAGCAAGGGACGTGAATCGAACCTGCCTGAAATTGGTCGTGCCTTCGTGACGCAGTACAAAGCCATGAAGAACATCAGGACAGTCAGGCTGACTACAGCTTCCCCTATAAGTGATGCTGTGAAGGAGACTATCCGTACCAAGGCGCTTGCTTCTCTAAAGGGAAGCACCGTGGAGATTGAAGAAAAAGTGAATCCTGACCTGATCGGCGGGTTTCTGCTAGAGATGGACGACAAACTATTTGACGCCAGCATCCGCAGAGATTTGAATGATGTAAGGAAGCAATTCCTTGAGAATATATATATAAGTCAATTAAGGTAATAACAGTCTTAAATAAAATAAATCATGGTTGACATTAAACCGGATGAAATATCGGCGATTTTACGCCAGCAGTTAACAAACTTTAATGCAGGCGCTGACCTGGAAGAAGTGGGTACCGTTCTGCAAATTGGTGACGGTATTGCCCGCGTATATGGATTGAACGGTGTTCGCCAGGGTGAGCTTGTTGCATTTGAGAATGGCGTCAAGGCCATCGCGATGAACCTGGAGGAAGACAACGTGGGTGTGGTAATGATGGGAGAATATTCCGACATTAAGGAAGGTGATAAAGTAACTCGTACAGGTAAGATCGCATCCATCAGGGTAGGTGAGGGTATGTCCGGCCGTGTGGTGAACACCCTGGGTGAGCCCATAGATGGTAAAGGTCCGTTGGTAGGAGAACTTTATGAAATGCCGTTGGAGCGTAAGGCACCTGGGGTTATCTTCCGTGAGCCGGTGAAGGAACCACTTCAAACAGGTATCAAGGCCATCGATGCGATGATCCCAATTGGACGTGGACAGCGTGAGCTTGTGATCGGCGACCGCCAGACTGGTAAGTCTGCCATCTGTATAGATACCATCATTAATCAGAAAGAATTTTACGCTGCAGGCAAGCCTGTATACTGTATATACGTTGCGATAGGCCAGAAAGCATCTACCATTGCCCAGGTAATGAAGACGCTCGAGGAGAATGGCGCTATGGCTTATACGACGATCGTAGCTGCCTCTGCGTCTGAGCCTGCTCCACTTCAGTTCTTTGCTCCGTTTGCCGGTGCTGCTATTGGTGAGTTCTTCCGTGATACTGGTCGCCCTGCACTTGTTGTGTATGATGATCTTTCTAAGCAGGCTGTGGCTTACCGTGAGGTATCCCTGCTACTTCGCCGCCCTCCGGGACGTGAGGCTTATCCAGGGGACGTATTCTATCTGCATAGCCGCTTACTCGAGCGTTCTGCAAAGGTTATCGCTAACGATGAGATAGCTAAGCAAATGAACGATCTTCCTGAGAGCATTCGTCACATGGTGAAAGGTGGTGGTTCTCTTACCGCACTTCCTATTATCGAGACACAGGCAGGTGACGTATCTGCTTATATCCCAACGAACGTAATCTCCATCACCGATGGCCAGATATTCCTCGAGGGTAACTTGTTCAACGCGGGTATACGTCCTGCGATCAACGTGGGTATCTCTGTAAGTCGCGTGGGTGGTAACGCACAGATCAAATCAATGAAGAAAGTGGCAGGTACCCTGAAGCTTGACCAGGCACTTTACCGGGAGCTTGAGGCATTTGCCAAATTCGGTGGTGATCTTGATGCTGCAACAAAGAACGTAATTGACAAAGGTAGCCGTAACGTGGAATTGCTAAAGCAGCCACAGTACACTCCATATAGCGTAGAGAAGCAGGTTGCCATGATCTATCTCGGTACAAACAACCTTATCCGCGAAGTAGCAGTTAAGAATGTAAAAGCATTCGAAGAAGCCTTCCTCCGCGATATGGAACTGAAGCTGCCTGACGTATTAAATGAATTCAAGAAAGGAAATCTTCCTGAAGAAGGCATTAATAAGATGGTGAAACTTGCTCAGGATCTTATCCCACAGTTCAAATAAGATTTGGTTTAACTTATAATAGAAAGCCCTGCCTAGTGCAGGGCTTTTTATTTGAGATTTGTTAGGCAACTCCAAGGGATCACTATACTTGTTCCTACGAAGGTTAATGCTAGTTCCTACGGGTTTGCATAGGAGTATCTATCCAATCGATGCCCTATCGCTGCTCTATCACTGCCCTAACGCTACCCTATCGCTCATACGGTGAAGTAGGAGAGCCTGCACATCTATCTTTTCTTACCCGCTTTCTTATATGCTGAATAACCCGCCTTTTTCTTAGGCTTCTTTTGCTCTTCAATGGAAAACCGGAAGTCATCGTCCACTATTGGGTCCGGGTCCTGCGGCATTGTCTTGACAATTGCATTCTTCGGCTTCCGCTCTTTATAAGACGCATCTTCGGTCTTCCTGGATTCCGACACCATCTTATTGATCAGCGTAATCTCTTCCGGTGTCAGATACCGCCAGTGGCCCAATGGAAGCTTACCCAGACTTACGTTCATTATCCTTATGCGGATAAGCTTGACAACCTTATAACCCAGAACATCGCACATGCGCCTGATCTGGCGGTTCATTCCCTGCGTAAGAGTGATGCGAAAGATGAACTTAGTTTCCTGCGAGACCTTTGCCGGCTTTGTTTTCGTCTGCAGGATGCGGACCCCTTCGCTCATTGCCCTGACAAAGTCCGTTGTTATAGGTTTGTCTACCGTGACCAGGTATTCCTTTTCATGGTTGTTACCGGCTCTGAGTATCTTATTGACAATATTCCCATCGTTAGTCAGGAATATGAGCCCCTCCGATTCCTTGTCCAGCCTGCCGATAGGAAATATCCTCTGCTTATAATTGATGTAATCAATGATATTAGTTTTATCTGCCTGGTCGGTAGTGGAGGTAATCCCTGCAGGCTTGTTGAAGGCGAGGTACACAGTTTTCCCTTTCTTTTTAATCGGTTCACCATCTATCTCGACCACATCACCCTCATGTACCCTGTTGCCCAATGTTGCTGGTTGGTCGTTTATGGTAACCCTGCCCTGATTGATGTAATCATCGGCCTCCCTTCGGGAACAGAACCCTGTATCGCTTATGTATTTATTCAGGCTAATGGAATCGTCATGTACCTGTTTCTGTGGCCTGCCTTTGCGCATATTTTCCAATAAGTGTAGCAAAGGTAAGTCTTACCGGAACGAGTAAGTCTTTATGTACCTCATTTCAGTTTTGCCCCTTCCTGCGCTTATGAGGAAGTAATCGTTGAAAGCAGGGTCATCTCCATGATAAAACCCGACGATATATGTAAAAGGTTGCGCAGATTTTTTAAGGGCAGGCTTAAGTGGCTTGCCTGCGCCTTGAGGCAAACTGATCTGAGTCGTGGCGTCGTTGAATCCATATCTGACGACAACATCATAAATGTCATTTTGGCTCTGCTCATTCGCCACGAGTCTGACAGAAAAATAGAGCTCATTCAACGGATCGGGTATGACCATGGAATCCGCTGCTACAACGGTTCCTGGAGCGGGTATCGCTATTCCATATTCGTTCTTTCCAGATGTGGCAGAGTCGCTGTTTCTGGTATTATTATTGCAAGATAATGTTAAGAGAAGAGGGAGTAAGAGCCACACAACCTTCATAGGGTGCAAAAGTACCATCAGCGCGCTATTGAAACGTTTATTTATCACACGAAAAGGGTGAATTTGGCGCATTATTTCCTTCTGTAGGCCGAATAGGCTACTTTTAAAGCATATTAAATTCCATTTACTGAATATGAAAAACTGGTCATTACCCATTATGGCATTATTGGGCACACAGATCTTTATAGCCTCCTGTACAGCGGTTGCTGATAGTAATTCATCGAGCCAGGACTCTTTGCAAACTGAAGCTACTGCTACGTATGACAGCACCTTTAATGTCGAGGCTGAGTCTTTTGCAGACATACAGGTGCTTCGTTACCAGGTCCCCGGCTTCGATCAATTGAGCGCGCAACAAAAAGAGCTGGCGTACTACCTGTATGAAGCCGCATTAGCCGGACGTGATATAATTTACGATCAGAAGAGTAAGTATGGTATCATGCTGCGCAAGACACTGGAGACTGTTTACGGCACTTATAATGGCGACAAGAATTCCGAGGACTGGAAGAAGTTTGAGGAGTACTGCGGCCGCTTCTGGTTTAGCAATGGTAATCACCATCATTATAGCAATGAGAAGTTCCTGCCTGAATGTAGCTATGATTACTTCGCTGAAGTAGTAAAGAACAGCGATATCTCAAAGCTACCTGTCAATGCAGGAGAAGATGTAGAAGCGTTTCTGACCCGGATAAAGCCTCTTATTTACGACCCGAAGGTGGAGCCAAAGGTTGTTGACCTTCGTCCAAACGTTGACAATGTGGTTAATTCCTCCAACAATTTCTATGAGGGAGTTACCCAGAAGGAAGTGGATGCATTTTACGCCAAGTTCGACACAAAGGGCGATGCACCTTCCTGGGGTCTGAACAGCAAGACCATGAAGGAGAACGGCCAGGTCGTAGAAAAGGTATGGAAGATTGGCGGCATGTATTCTGCTGCTATAGAGAAAATCGTGGGCTGGTTGGAGAAAGCTGTGAACGTAGCTGAAAACGACCAGCAGAAGAAGGCCCTGCAGTTGCTGGTGCAATATTATCGCACAGGAGATCTGAAAACTTTCGATGAATACAGCATTGCATGGGTGAATGACGTGAACTCACGGATTGATGTGGTAAATGGATTCATAGAGGTTTACCTGGACGCTATAGGCAAGAAAGGAAGCTTTGAAAGCGTGGTTTCGATGAAAGACATAGAAGCTACGAAGAGGATCGCGGCGATAGCTGCACAGGCCCAATGGTTTGAGGACAACTCGCCATTGATGCAAGAGCATAAAAAGACTACAGTAAAGGGAATTACCGCAAAAGTAATTACAGCGATTGTGGAGAGTGGGGATGCAGCTCCCAGCACACCCATTGGTATCAATCTTCCGAATGCTGACTGGATCAGAAAAAATCATGGGTCGAAATCAGTGTCGTTGGGAAACATTATTCACTCCTATAACGTGGCTTCGGCCAAAGGAGGAATGCTGGATGAATTTGCAGTAAACGATACTGTGAAGCAACGCGCCAAGAAGTACGGTAACCTTGCTTCCGATCTTCATACTGACATGCACGAGTGCATAGGGCACGCATCGGGCCAGATCAATCCTGGGGTAGAAACTACAGACAAGACATTGAAGAATTATGCATCAACGTTGGAAGAAGCGCGTGCGGATCTCGTTGCCCTGTATTATGCAATTGACCCTAAGCTGGTCGAGATAGGGGTAGCGCCAAGCGTGGAAGTTGGAAAGGCAGAGTATGATAGCTACATGATGAACGGCCTGATGACGCAGCTTACAAGACTAAAGCCCGGAGAGCAAATTGAAGAATCACACATGCGTAACCGACAGCTGAACGCAAAGTGGGTTTATGAGAAAGGAAAGGCAGAGAATGTGGTGGAGTTTGTGAAGAGAGACGGGAAAACGTACGTGCGTGTGAACGACTACGAGAAGCTCCGCAAATTGTTTGGCGAGTTGCTCAGAGAAATACAAAGGATTAAATCAGAAGGTGATTTTACTGCTGGAAAGAACCTGGTTGAGACTTACGGCGTAAAGGTTGATCCCGCGCTTCATAAGGAAGTTCGTGAGCGTTATGCAAAGCTGAATATGAAGCCATATAAAGGGTTTATTCAGCCTAAGCTGGTGCCAGTTATGGAAGGTGGTAAAATAACTAATGTAAAGATAGAGTACCCTACGAGCTTCTATCAGCAAATGATGGAGTACGGAGTGAACTATGCCTATCTTCCAATCAAGAACTAGTCAACGAGATCATATAAAATGAGAAAGGGTAGCAATGCGCTACCCTTTCTCATTTTTTACTCGAGGAGGCTATCTTTTCATCAAGGCAAAGTCCAACACCTCGTTCATTTCAGATACGTAGTGAAACCTTACTCCTTTTATGTAATCCTTATTGATCTCTTCAACATCTTTTTCATTGTGCCTGCAGAGAATGATATCTTTTATACCCGCCCTTTTTGCAGCGAGAACCTTTTCTTTAATGCCACCTACCGGCAGAACCTGTCCTCGTAATGTTATCTCACCGGTCATGGCCAGATAAGGTTTCACCCTGCGTCCGGTAAATGCTGACGCAAGGGAGGTAAGCATGGTTACCCCAGCGCTAGGCCCGTCCTTTGGAACAGCGCCTTCAGGAACATGTATGTGTACGTTTGTCTCTTCAAACTTCTCCAGGGGTATTGAGAATACAGGGGCGTGGGCTTTTAAGTAAGAGAGCGCAGTACTGGCACTTTCTTTCATTACGTTCCCGAGGTTGCCTGTAAGTGTCAGACCACCTTTGCCTTTCGACAGGCTGGTTTCTATGAACAAAATGTCGCCACCTACGTATGTCCAGGCCAGGCCGACAGTTACGCCTGCAGGGTGTCCTTTTGTATAAATTTCATTGTTGAACTTGGGCTTGCCCAATACCTTTTCGATTTGCTGCGGCGTAACCTGTGGTACCACGACTTCCTCCATAGCAACCTGCCTGGCTACTGACCGCATTACTGCAGCCATAAGGCGATCAAGCTCCCGGACTCCAGACTCACGGGTGTATTCCTGTATCAGCTTGCCGATAACTTTATCCGGGAAGCGGAGCGGAGTCTTCGTCAACCCATGCAGGTCTTTCTGCTTGGGTATGAGATGGCGCTTAGCGATCTCTGTTTTTTCTTCTATTGAATAGCCTGAAAGCTGAATGATTTCAAGCCTGTCTCTAAGGGCAGGCTGAATATCACTTAAGCTATTGGCAGTAGCGACGAACAGGACCTTTGAAAGGTCAAACTCCAGCTCGAGGTAGTTGTCATAGAACGAATTATTCTGCTCAGGGTCAAGTATTTCAAGCAATGCTGAGCTTGGGTCCCCGCGGAAATCCTTTCCTATCTTATCTATTTCATCTAAAATAAAAACTGGATTCGCAGACTTTACTTTACGCAAGGACTGTATTATCCGCCCGGGCATGGCACCTATGTATGTTTTTCTATGGCCACGGAGTTCACTTTCATCATGAAGGCCACCAAGGCTTAGTCTGACATAACGACGATGTATAGCATTAGCAATACTCTTGCCAAGGGAAGTTTTTCCTATACCAGGGGGCCCTACGAAGCACAGGATCGGGGATTTCATATCCCCTTTTAGCTTAAGGACCGCCAGATATTCGAGAATGCGGTCCTTGATCTTATCCATGCCGTAATGGTCGTCGTCAAGGATTTGTGAGGCCAGTTTAAGGTCGTACTTGTCTTCAGTATAGGTCTCCCACGGAAGATCCAGGATGAGATCAAGATGGTTGTAGATGACAGAGTAATCAGGGGTGCTGGGATGCATCCTCTCCAGCTTTTGAATGTTCTTCTGGACCAGTTCACGGGCAGCGTCAGTGAGTTTTACCTCTTCTGCCCTCTTCTGTATGTCTCTTAATTCTCTTTCATTTGGATCGCCACCCAGTTCTTCCTTGATACTTTTTAATTGCTGCTGCAGGAAGTACTCGCGTTGTTGACGATCGATATCCGCGCGCGTCTTGTTAGTTATTTCGTTCTTGAGCTCAACCATCTGGAGTTCAGACTGCAACATCTGAAGCAGGCGTTCTGCGCGAAGCTTTACATCATCCTCTTCGAGCAGCCCTTGCTTTTCTTCAAGCTTCACGGGGATGTTCGAAGCAACGAAGTGCATGAGGAAGGACTGGTGCTCGATATTGCGGAGAACTATACTAGTTTCCGTAGGCATATTGGGCGACTGCTGGGCAATTCGCTCCGAGTGATCCTTAATAGAAGACATAACTGCCTCAAACGTGGCATCACCGACAGGAAACTTGTCCTCAAGATATTTTACAGTGGCAGAGAAATAGGGCTCTTCCTGGGTATAGGCCTCGATCTCGAAACGCATACGACCCATTATAAAGATAGTTGTATTACCATCCGGCATTTTAATCTGCTTGACCACTTTAGCCAGAGTTCCGATCTTGAAGATGTCTTTCGTGTCAGGGTCATCATTATTCCCATCTTTCTGTGCTACAACACCAATCCATTTGTCTTTCTTCTGAGCCTCGGCAATAGCCTTCACAGATTTATCTCTGGCGACCGTAATTGGCAGAACCACATTCGGAAAAAGAACTGTATTGCGGAGAGCTATTATAGGAATTTCGTCGGGAAGGCTACCTTTCTCCTGTTCATCCATTTCATCTTCGCCAAGCGGGACGATAGGCATAAACTCCATTTCATGTTCAGGCTGAGCTATTAATATATCGAACATTGATTTCATTGCAGACATTATGGCAAATAAACCTCAGTTTAAGGCAGTATTGAGGGTAATCCTTAGAGGCAATATTGATGCCAAAGGGCCTGTAACTGTAATTTTAGCAGGAGCAAACTTATCCTATATTTACAGAAAGTAGCAACCTATGCGAGCAAATTTCCTGTTGACCTGTGCTATATTAATCATCACACCCCAGATTTCGATGGCGCAGCAAAAGGAAATAGACACTGTTCAAAACTTCACGGTCAAAGTACCCGAGCAAAAGAGGTTTTATGCCGGTAACGGATTAGATTTTATGATGTTGTCTACAGCGATCGTATCTAAACCAGGAAAGACGGCTCACATAACAATGCCACGATTTACAGCCGCAGTAAACATAGGCTTCACCTTTAGTTATGACCTAAGCACTCGTTTTGGCGTTTTTAGCGGCATTGGGTTAAGAAATATGGGCTTTATAGAAAAGGTAGGCGACAGTACTATAAAAAGAAGGGTTTACTCCTTAGGTGTCCCGCTAGGGGTAAAAATCGGGAATCTGAGAAACAGGAACTTCGTATTTTTTGGCGGAGGTATTGATGTACCTTTTCACTACAAAGAGAAGAGCTTTAGAGAACGAGGGGACAAGGATAGAATAAACGAATGGTTTAGTGACCGGACCCAAAGAATAATGCCTTTTATGTTTGCCGGGTTGTCCTTCGATCCGGGGGTGACACTGAAGCTTCAGTATTATCCCGGGAACTTTCTTAACCCGGATTATGAGGAAAGAGCTAAGGGGACATACACCGGGCTTCCGCCGATTATCAAACCTTATGCAGGATATTCAGTTCATCTACTGTTGCTCAGCCTTGGTATCGACATTCATTACAACCAGTACAAGATACAGGAAAGAGAATATCAGGAAATGAAGAAGGAACGTCAGAAAGTCAATCTGATGTAGCAGGTCTTTTCTATTTTAAAGTTTGGGCCAGTGCTTCTATCAATGCTTCGCCCCTAAGATCTCTCGCGACCACTTTACCTTGTGGGTCGACAAGAAAATTGGCTGGGATTGACTGCACATCATATGTTCTGGCAGCTATAGACTCCCAACCTTTCAGATCGCTAATGTGCGTCCAGGACAGGTTATCCTTCTTAATAGCGGCTTCCCATTTGTCTTTGTCGTTGTCGAGAGAAACCCCCAACACCGTAAAATTCTTTTCTTTGAACTTATTGTAAGCCGCTACAACGTTCGGGTTTTCCCCTCTGCAAGGAGCACACCAAGAAGCCCAGAAGTCTACCAATACATACTTTCCTTTAAATGAGCTCAAGGTGACAGGATCACCAGCGGGAGTTTGAAGCTGAATTTCCGGAGCTGTTGAGCCGACCTGAATGCCTGCCACTGTTTCCGCTTCTGCAGGAGCGGTCATTTTAGCTACTTTAGCAGAAAAGTCTTTGGCGAGCTGACTTTGTGGGAAGCGCCGGTTCAGCGATTGGGTGAACACACCGAGGAAGTCCCTTTCTACAGCCGGGTTCAGCATCTGTACGGCAAACAATGCATTTGGCAGATACTTCGTGGTGTCGGCATACTGTTCAATATATCGCGTAAACTGCATATTCATGTCGCGTAAATCCTGTTGAGCAGCCGCAAGCATAGTGTCGTTGCCTTTAGCCTGAAGTGTATCCATAACAACGGTTATGGTATTGAAATCTCTCAGATGTTCTCTGACTACAACTAAGAACTGGCGAAGGCTGGCAGAGGATGCTGATCCCGCAACGTTATAGGCCTCGAGATTGTTCCAATCGCCGGTGACCTTTATTGTGCCTTTGTCCACTGACAACAATACGAATTGGCTTTGCTCGAAACGTAGTCTATAAAGGCCGGGCTCAGGAGCCGTACCGCTCAACTCGAAGTCTCCGCTTTTATCGGTCTTACCAGAATCTACGATTGCGATCTCGTCAATGTTAAGTTCCTCCAGAAAGACACGTTGGCTGGGCATGTTCTCGATGTGCCCCACGATTG
>CAMPJV010000044.1 GCA_946886975.1 uncultured Taibaiella sp.
AGATAGCCCAGCCGAGGTCACACAAAGGTATCCAGAGAAATATCTTTCGCTCCTGCAGCCGCAGGGCCGTGCTCTGCCAGATGGTCCAGTAGATGCCACATCGCATAGCCATGATGATCAGGATCAGCGTCCAGTCTGTCCAGTACATAAGCACAAAGAACAGCAGCCACATAATAGTATGGGACGCTGCATACACGCCCAACAATCCTTGGATCTCTTCCTTATAATACTTACCAGTACTCACATGCCTGCGCTTCTGACTTAACCACTCGCTCCAGTTGGTCTTGGGCTCACTGATGGTAAATGAATCTCTGTGTCCGGCTAAGGCCGTGTTGGTGGAGTCGCCGCAGCAATGCATCAGGAGGTCATCATCTCCGCTTGGCAGCTCGTTCCATACCCTGCTTTCCTGCGCCCTCATGAATGCAGCCTTCGTACATGCGAGGTTCCTTCCTACTGCCATGTAAGGCTTACCTGCCATGGCATAGGTGCTATACTGGAGAAAAGTGTGAAGAGTCTCCCAGCGGATAAAAGCGTTGAGCAAGCCTGGGTGGATCTTGTATGCTCCATATCCTGCCACTATCTCCTTGTCATTATGGAAGGGAGCAACCATATGATGTATCCAGTCGTCGTTCAATGGCCTGCAGTCAGCGTCCATCATCAGGATGTATGGGTGACTGGCGTAAGACACGCCTTTACTCAGGGCGAATTTTTTTCCCTTAAATGTCCTGGTTTCATCCTGGCTGATGGTTACATGCCAGAGATGGCTATAATGCTGCTCCAGCTTGTACAGTACGTCTTCGGTGTTGTCTTTAGAAGCGTCATTCACCACAATAACCTCATACATCACCTTCCCTTCATGGTCCTGGTATTGCTGGCCAAGCACCGCCGGCAGGTTTTGTTGGAGGTTTCTGGCTTCATCTTTAGCACATACAATAACAGACACAGGTACTATAGCATTTCTGTCTTTCAGAGCCCTCTTTGGTAAGTTGAATATCCTGGTAAAGAAATACAGTGCATAGCCACACTGAATAGCTATGGTGATAATGAACAGCCAGAATAAGACGGTTGCGAGCACGGGGTAAAGATAGTCAGCAGAGAGTAGTTAGTAGATAGTACCGAGTAGATAGTACCGAGTAGACAGTACTGAGACCTTCCCTTACGAAACAATAAGTCTTGCTAAGCGTGGCGTAATGTTACCCGCGGTCGTGGTAGCTTATCTAATCTTACGAGAACAGTATTCAGAAATCACTGCTTCGAGCTCGTCCAGACCCTTCTGCCCTCGCCTTTGATGACATGACGCTCGCTATGATACGAAGAGCGCACTAATGGACCACTTTCCACATAGTCAAAGCCCATCTCATAGCCCTTCTCCCTGTACATGGCGAATTCGTCCGGGTGTACAAACCTGGCTACGGCTAAATGTTTCTGGCTGGGTTGCAGGTACTGTCCTATGGTGAGTACATCGCAGCCGTTCTCGTACAAGTTTTGCATAGCTTCAAGCACTTCTTCCTGCTTCTCACCGAGGCCAAGCATTATGCCGCTCTTTGTTCTCATGCCACCATCCTTAAGACGGCGTATGACCTCAAGACTTCTATGGAACTTAGCCTGTATCCTTACCTTTCTGGTAAGCCTTTCAACCGTCTCCAGGTTATGGGAGACTACATCTGGCGCTACCTCTATGATGCGCTCCAGGTTTTCCCATTGACCTTTAAAGTCTGGTATCAATGTTTCGAGGGTAGTGTCAGGGTTTAGCGCGCGGACAGCATTGATGGTATTGGCCCAGATAATGGAACCGCCGTCTTTAAGCTCATCACGATCTACAGAGGTGATAACAGCATGCTTCACCTTCATCAGGTAAATAGCCTCCGCAACGCGTTGCGGCTCATCCCAGTCGACTGGTTCGGGCCTTCCGGTAGCTACAGCACAAAAACCGCAGGAACGGGTGCATATATTGCCAAGAATCATGAAAGTGGCCGTGCCTTCACCCCAGCACTCGCCCATGTTGGGACAGTTGCCGCTCTCACATATTGTATGAAGTTTGTGGGTATCTACAAGACTACGGACGTGCCTGTATTCCGGACCGATAGGAAGCTTTACGCGTAACCAATCAGGTTTCTTAACACGGATCTGCTCGTTGGCATCAGCCGCATTAACTACTGGTAACTCCTGCATATAAGGTGCAAATTACAACCCTCAGTAACGTTTGCCAAATTGGACGCCCACATAGGCATTAAACAGATATGGCCGCGCATCCTGGTTGGCCATTATCTCTATCTTTTGGGTGTAGAGTTCGGCACTAAGGCCCACCTCAAGGGCAAGTTTGGTCTTTGGGGAAGGGGCAAAGTCGAAATGAAGGCCTGTCTTGGCGTGGATACCAGGAGCGATCTTTGTGTCACCGATGCCCTTAGTCCAGCCTGAACTCCCTACTATATAGCGCTGACTAAGGAAAGGCTCCTTCGTCTCATCCGAATATTTAATACTTTCCTTTTCAAGCCTGCGGGGATTGTCCTGCATAACGTAGGCATCCAGGTAATAGGGCTTAAGCAGTCCTATGCTGAGGCCGCCCTGATACACCCAATGAATAGACACGGTGCCAGGATCAGGCTTTCCGGCAATCATCTTTCGCTTGCCATATCCAAGCTTTAGAGCGTAGAAATGATTCACCTTGCCATAGATATAGGGCTTAGGCTTTTCATTGTTGATGACCGGGTTGGGATTAGTTTCCTTGATTTCCTTTACGTGCTTATGTTCAGTCAGTTCGATCTGGGCAATTCTGACATCATAGAACTTATCTGCATTCCTTGAATCCTCACTACGTATCCAGCCCTTCTCAACAAAAACACTCCAGCCGTCCGTGTTAAGCCTCACTCCACCACTGAACTCTTTTGTAAGCGGCTTCGGCTTTTTGGGCTTGATAACAGGAGCTTTCACCACAGCAGGAACGGCCTTGACTACAGAATCCTGGAGAGTAACCTGCTCATTTGACGTCTGACCATTAACTGAAACCGCACATACCACACTCAACACAAAAAAGCCCGCTCTTATTTGCCTGTTCATACAACTACCAGGATTGCTATTACCAATTATTTAGTATCTGTAATATAGTAACTTTCCCTTTAATTGAGGGCCAGCCTTTGTAATTTTAACGAAAATCAGACCATTGACATCGAAAGTAATTTACCACGGAGATCTCAGAACGGAAGCAGTTCATTTAAAGTCAGGAACGATCATTGAGACAGACGCTCCTATTGACAACAAGGGAAAAGGAGAGAGATTTTCCCCAACCGACCTTGTAGCCACTGCCCTGGCATCGTGTATGGCAACCCTGATGGGTATTGCGGCACGTACACATAGCATTGACATAGATGGTATGGCCTGCGAGGTGGAAAAGATAATGGTTGCTGACCCCAGGAGGATTGGTGAGGTTAAAGTAAGGTTAACGATGCCATCTTCCGGCAGCTATTCCGATAAGGACAAGAAAATACTGGAGCACGCTGCGCTGACCTGTCCTGTTTACCTAAGCCTGCATCCTGAATGTAAGAAAACAGTTGACTTCCTCTGGCCTTAGATCAGTGGCTCTGAGGCTTGTTGCCTTTGATACGTAGCATAGCTCTCCTTAATGATATTCAGCCCTACTGAACATTCAAGGCAGCGCTTACCACTGCAATAGTTATTATATAATTGCAGCAGCGCCTGGGAATCGGCAGCATTGCGGGGCTTCCAGTTGTTCTCCTCCCAGAGGGCCGTGTACTTATTCTTCTCAGCAGGTACAGATGACAAGAGATTTAATGCCTGTTCCTGGTCTCTGATATTACCATGATAATGAGCATAGAGGAAGCTGACCGGCGCTATGGTATTGATAATGATGTTGTCGATGGAATGGGAGCCGAGCGCTTTCACGGTGGACCTCTTCTGGACCTCTTCGAATGTGAAATGGGTATTCCAATACTCACTTGCCGACACCTGGAACAGGCTGTGGAGTTCTTTTACCGAGCCCGACTCTATGATCTGCGAAAAGAGATGAACGGACTTCTGAATTAAGGCAGCGAACTGAGCGATCCTGACAGTTGGAAAGTTAGCAGGGCGCATCCTAAGGAACTTCCATAAATGAGAGGGGACTGGCTGGAGCTGGTACTTTTGCTTCAGGTAATGATACTCGGCCTTTAGCTCATTGGGGTAGTCCTCCCGGAAGGTTTTTTCAAGCATTCCTGCCTGGCCAAATAGCAAAGCTTCAAGCTGTACTATATTATCCTTGTGCTTCGCAAGGATATTGACGGGCAGCGATCTTGCCATCATCTGGAACGGTACAGCATTCACCTTGAAGCCGAAGTTGGCAGCTAGCCTCCAGTAAAGAAGATTTCTCCAGTCGCCGGCGGAGAGCTGCAAGAGATCCTCCCAGTCTTTTAGCTTACACTCCCATCGCTCTGCAAGCAACCTGTTCAGCCAGCTTTCCCTTGTAAGCTCGTTGACCTTGGGCAGCTGTCTTGCACAGGCAATGGGTTGTGTAGTCTGGATAAGATTAGTGTACTGGTCAATAACATAAGGAGGAATATGGCTACCTAGCTGGAGGGTCTGAAATAACTTACCACTCTGCGGCTCGTCATCTTCGAACACAACATGCAGAATAATGTTGTCATAAGCTGCATCAGAGTTATGCCCGTGGCGGTTCCAGTCGCTAGTCTTTATGTGAAGCTCTACATTGCCGACCAATAAAGTATCGCCTATCCTGATCCTTGCTTCCTCGAAATCGGGACCTGCATGGAAGTTTCTTTTTCCCGGATGGACGATGGTGACCGGTTCTCCAGAAGTGGTAAGTAGTCTGGTTGGATTGTAAAGGGAATATTGCCAGATGAACTGCAGCAACATTTCATTCATAGACAAAGATGTTTGATAAAGTCTGATAGATAGTATTCCTGCGCTAAAGATAAACAGACATTTCCTTTTGATAATTATGCGCCGCCTCGGAGACCTGTTGCCCGAAGCTGACGTCATTGCCTGCATAGATAACTGCACGGGAAACATTGATAAGAATACCGCCGTCATCGGTCAAGGCGTTCTCACACACGGTAGGTACATCGCCACCCTGTGCGCCGACACCGGGTATTAAGAAGAAATGTTTTGGCAGAATAGAACGAACATGGTTAAGCTGTTCCTTTCGTGTGGCGCCTATAACGAACATGAGGTTCTCGTCGGTGCCCCAGCCTGAGACTGTCTTGAGTACCTTTTCATATAACAACTCATCACCACACTGCTGAAGCTGGAAGTCGGCACTGCCGGCGTTTGAGGTAAGCCCGAGGACTATGGCCCATTTGTCTTTAAACTCCAGAAAAGGCTTTACGCTGTCCTGACCCATGTAGGGAGCAACAGTGACGCTGTCGAATGGGTAGGTATGGAAAAATGTTTTGGCGTATTGGGTGGAGGTATTACCTATGTCACCACGCTTGGCGTCGGCTATGGTGAAGATGTCTTTGGGAATATACTCTAAAGTCCGCTGCATGCTCTTCCATCCGTCAACTCCCTGCGCCTCATAGAAGGCTGTGTTGATCTTATAGGCTACTGTATAGTCCTTAGTTGCATCGATAATGGCTTTATTGAAAGCGAAGCAGGGGTCATCCTCCTGCAGGAGATGCTTTGGGATTTTCTCAAGGTCCGTGTCCAGACCTACGCATAGTACTGATTTCTTTTTGCGGATAGTACTGACAAGTTCGAGGCGGTTCATGAGGGGCGAAGTTAATGGCTTTCCTGCATCAGTTACATAACAAAAGCAATGTCTCCCGGGCTTGCCCA
The DNA here is from genome assembly GCA_946886975.1 of uncultured Taibaiella sp. Next base: position 5,788 of record CAMPJV010000044.1, read on the forward strand.
ATAGACATTGCTTTTATAAAACTGTCACCAGACTTACCTCGATGGCCTTGGCACTGCTACTGTGGCTGCCACTGGTGGAGTCGTGGGACCGGGAATGAATGACATCTGCACCATGTTCCTTAAGTTTTCAAGAATCATTGCATACATGTCCGTGTTCACCCTGGGGGAGATATGAATGACCTCGCCAGCCCGCTCTGCATGCATTAGCATGTCCGCTGTTATTTCGGGTGCAAGGAGGTCGCCTTTGATGTTTAACAAGTCCATTACGTTCGTAACATCCTTAACAGCGAGGTTCTGATGGTTTGCGCGTATCTCAATGGGCTCTTCTATTGAGAATAATACAGGTATGGTCCGCCCGTCTAAAACATGCTCGGCCTGCAGCCAGAAAATCGCTCTTCCTGGGTTTGCACGTGCATTTATCCTGGCGGTCACATCGGGGTAGTTTAGCGGCCGAATCCCCATGTCAGCAAGATTAGAGAACAGGTTAAGGGAACCGGGCTTGTCCGTCTGGTATATAGTTTTGCCTCGCGACAAGATTGCAAAGTCTGTATAGGCAATGCCACCGGACTTAAAATCAAGCACTGTGGTAACAGCTTTCGCGGATGTGCCAGGTGTAGTGGCTGGTGAGACGGCCATATTGTTATCGTTCTTGCTGCATGCGGTAAGCAAAACCGCGCTTAGAAATAATCCTGAGATTGCTGTGCTAACGTTTTTCATAGTATCGGTTTTTAGTTCTTCGATTGTGTTGTACTGTTATCCCAGAGGAGTTACAAAGAATACATGCCGCCTGGCGTTTAAAGTCTGTTAAATGGAAATTGGGCTGGTATGTGACACAGAATCAGCATGTAGGACTGATCAGGGTTATGCTTGCGGCGAGAGGCTGGTTTCCTGAAAGCGTAAGTTGTGGTGAGTAATCAACACGGGGGCCGGGTTGGGGTGAACTTGTCCGGTGGTTTTTCTATATTGCTATACTAAGCACCAGATATGACTAAGTTCCTTAAGTGCTCTCCGGTAGTACTTATTGTATGCATGTACCTAGTAACGGCAGTAATCTTGTCCTGCAATACCGTGGTCCCTTCTGATTCTGGTATTACTGAAGGCGAGAGGGTCGACTCTACTGAAGAGCAGCTGGTGAAGCTGGCGGGCAAGAAGCCTTTGAGGCTGCTTAGTGACAGACCGCCGAACTTTGAAACTCCTCTTAAGTACTTCCTGCTGGACCTGACCCCTAATAATGTGTTCTTTGTAAGGTGGCATCTGTCCGGGCTGCCTTCTGCGGTGAATGAAGACACGTTTCGGCTGCGCATTGGGGGAAATGTAAGCAAGAGACTTGCCTTATCGATGCATGACCTGAAGACGAAGTTCAAACCCTACTCTACCATTGCGGTATGCGCATGCTCCGGGAACGCACGGAGTTGTTTTAAGCCAAGAGTACCGGGCGCGCAGTGGGTGAACGGCGGCATGGGTAATGCGAGGTGGACAGGTGTGAGGCTGAAAGATGTGCTGGACATGGCCGGTGTGAACGGCAAGTCAGGGTTTGTTTCCTTTAATGGACTGGACGCGCCGCCGCTGTCCACTGTACCAGACTTCGTGAAATCTCTGTCGGTGCCACATGCTATGGATGGAGAGGTGATGATAGCTTACGAAATGAACGGAGAGCCGATACCATTGCTGAACGGATATCCGCTGAAGCTGGTGGTGCCGGGATGGTTTGCCACTTACTGGGTAGGGATGCTGAATGAGGTGCAAGTGTACAGGGATAGATTTAAAGGCTTCTGGATGGACAAGGCATATCTTATACCCAAGGGCTCGCCGAATGGTAATGAACGGCCGGATTCGCTTGCCAGGGAAATGGAGCCAATAAACAAGCTGAACGTGCGGTCGATATTTGTAGCTCCTGAGCCGGGGACACGTATAGCCATGGGCAAGGTGACGGAGATCCAGGGACTGGCATTTGACGGAGGCGATGGGATCGTGAAGGTAGAGATTAGCAGCGATAGCGGAAGGACATGGATGCCCACCCGACTGGATGAGCCGTTGGGGAAGTACTCGTGGAGGAGGTGGCGGTATGCGTTTAGACCGGGAGGGAAAGGCAAGTATCAATTCTACGTAAAAGCCACGAATGCGGCAGGTGATACGCAGCCATGGAGGCAGTGGAACAGGAGCGGATATATGAGAAATGAGATTGAATCATTGGTCTTAAATGTTGATCGCTGATGGGATGTATGGCGCAACGGCTACAGACAAAAAGACTATGCATGATAGGGCTTGCTGTATTGTACCTGTTAGTTGCGGCATGTTCGGAGGATGAACGGCCGGTATCAGAAGAGCCAGTTGTGTACATAGATTCTGTGTTGGAAGCTGAGGATGTGAAAGTAGTGCTGCCCCAGGCGGGGGATGTGGAATTGGTGGAGCGGTACTGCATAGCGTGCCATTCGCTGAGACATATAGAGATGCAACCAAGACTGGCTCAAAAAGACTGGCAGAAACTGGTGGATAAAATGATAAAGACCTACGGCGCTCCTATACATGACTCCGAGACTGCTGAACGCATAGCGAATTATCTCTGGGCGATAAAGCAGGGATGAGGGATGGGAAAAATACCTATTGGTTGCCGAGGGGGTTCTGAAGGGGTATGATGCTAGTGTCGAGAGCCAGGGCAACTCCCAGGCAACTCCAGTGTAACTCCGCTCTAACTCCAATGATATTGCAGGTGCTTGGGTGTTTTTTATTATATAAAGGCAAGTCTTTGTACCACGAAAACTCATGACGGAAACGAGCAATTCTTCCAGTTATTTCATTCTTAAGAGAGAGAGGGAATAGATAGACGAAATGCTGAATACCGTTGTCCCATTTATGAGATCGTATAAAAACTAAAACACCGTGGCCGAAAGCTGTTTTGCTTTTACCGGCAACGGTGTTTTATACTGACAGTTTTGGATTGTGAAATGCGGACTATAAAGAGAGGCGCACCCGGATCAGAATGCTGCTACATATGAAATAGAAACAGGCAACAGTTATACCTTAGATATCCAGCCGTGGGTATCCTCTTTGCGACCGTAGCGAATATCGCCAAGCTCCTGCTTCAGCCAATTGGCTATTTCCCACTCCTCAACCGGACGAAGCTTCATATGATCTTCGCGATAAGTGAGCTCGGCAATCGGCGCGATAGAAGCTGCAGTACCAGTGCCGAACGCTTCTTTAAGCTGTCCCTTGCTGTAAGCCTCTGCGATCTCATCAATGCTTATTAAGCGCTCTTCAACAGTTATACCTTTTTCGCGGAGGAGCGTGATTACGCTATCTCGACTCACCCCCTCGAGGATGGTCTCTCCTATTTCGGGGGTAACTACTTTATCGCCAATAACGAAGAAAACATTCATAGTTCCGATCTCCTGAACATATTTATGCTCGAAGCCATCGGTCCAAAGGATCTGGTCGTAGCCCATTTCCCTGATCTTCATAGTCGGGTACATGCACGCTCCATAATTGCCCGCCGCTTTCGTAAAGCCAATTCCACCAGGGAAAGCCCTAACATATTGATCCTGCACATAAATAGACACAGGCTTAGCGTAGTAAGGGCCAGCAGGGCTTGTAATGATCATGAAAGTGAACTTCTCTGCGGGCTTTACACCAATAAACTCATCAGTGGCGATCATGAAAGGACGAATGTAGAGAGAGGTTCCTTCTGCGGAAGGAATCCAATCCTTATCCAGCTCAACAAGCGCACGAATACCTTCAACAAATAGCTCTTCAGGGACCTCAGGCATGGCCATACGTTCCGCAGAGCGGTTCATTCGCTTACCGTTGTCACCAGGACGAAATATCAATGCATTTCCGTCGGCATCTTTGTATGCTTTTACCCCCTCGAATATTGCCTGTCCATAATGGAAGAATGTCGTAGCAGGGCTAAGGCTCAGATTTTCGAAGGGTACGATCTCAGGTTGTTTCCACTCGCCATTCTCATAATGAGCAACAAACATATGATCGGAATACAGCTTTCCGAACTGTATATTCGAAGGGTCAAGTTGCTTAATTCGTGATCTTTCTACTTTCTGCACCTTAATATCCAATGTGGAAACACTCATACTTACAATTAATTAGAAAAGAAATCGGTTAATTTCGCAAAGAAACGAAAATTTTCCCGGCGAGCCTTGCTAAACTTGGCTCTTCGCTACTTAGCAACTTCATGAATCATATATCTGATATAATTAACTCGCAGATTGTCAGCAGTCAATGGGACATTTTCTGGAGTGATGCCCAGAGTACTTTGAAAGACCTTCAACCACGGCCTGTGCTTGTGGCCACTGCACCCTTCACCCATGGAAGTGCGGAGGAGACGCAGCTGAAGAAAATGCTACAGGCCTGTCAACTTCAAGAGGAAGACTATAATATCATTCAGTTCGGCAGAGACATAAAGCTTGCCTGGCACCTGCTGCGCGATACATTAACAGTTAAGACAATTCTCCTCTTAGGCGTTTCACCTGAACAGTTAGGCGTCTCCGCGCAATTTATGCCTCACCAGGTGAGCCGTTTCAATGGCTGTATATGGATAGTGACGGGTTCGCTGGAGCAGCTGATGCAACAACAGGACATTAAGGGTCACGTTTGGAATTATGGTCTGAAGCCTGTATTCATAGACAAAGTATTTGGATAAGCAGACCGTCAGCACGCATTGGGGGCCATAAATCGTATACTAAAAGACTACTGGGGGTTTGACAGATTTCGCCCTTTGCAGGAAGAGATCATCTCATCTGTGCTGACAGGCAAGGACGTTCTTGCGCTGCTACCTACAGGAGGTGGTAAATCAATATGCTATCAGTTGCCCGCACTTGCGCGGCCTGGATTCACCCTTGTCATCTCACCACTAATAGCTCTGATGCAGGACCAGGTTGAAAGGCTAAAGGAGAAAGAAATAGCAGCGGTATGCCTCCACGCGGGGATGCACTACAAAGATGTGGAAAGGACGCTGCAGCATGTGGCTCAGGGTGCAATAAAACTGCTCTATGTATCACCTGAAAGATTACAGAGTAAGCTATTCAGAGAGTTTTTGCCAGCATTTGATGTAAACCTAATTGCCATTGACGAAGCGCACTGCATCTCACAATGGGGGCATGACTTCCGGCCTGACTACCTGAAGATATCTTACCTGAGAAATATCTTTCCTGAAGTACCCTTTCTTGCGCTGACCGCAACCGCAACCAAAGAAGTACAAGAGGACATTTCCACCCAACTCCGACTGAGAAAGCCAAGGCTATTCAAACAAAGCTTTGCAAGGGAAAACATTCACTATGAAATAAGATATAGCGACAGCAAGACAAATGACACCCTGCAGGCACTAGCGCAACATCAGGGCACCTCAATTATCTATTGCAGGAGCAGAAAGCAAACAGAATCTGTTGCACGCACCCTTAACAGTTTTGGCGAAAAGGCCCTTGCATACCATGCGGGAATGGCAAAGGAGAAAAGAGAGCATTCACAGCAGGCGTGGATGAATAATGAAGTCCGGATCATGGTGGCAACGACAGCATTTGGAATGGGTATAGACAAACCGGACGTACGCCTTGTGATACACTACGATGCTCCGGAACACCCTGAGGCATACTACCAGGAAGCAGGACGGGCCGGCAGAGATGGGAAACCCTCTTATGCATTGGCACTTTACAATAGCTCCGACATTAGAAAGCTGGAGGAGAGTACAGCAACCAGGTTTCCGCCTGAAGCATTTCTCAGGCAGGTTTACCAATCTGTTTGCGAATACCTGCAAATACCGATTGGCGTTGAGCCAGACAAATACTACCCATTTGATCTGCCTGAGTTCTGCCACAGATTTCAACTGGAAGTACTGCCTACCTCCCACGCGCTAAAGCTGCTGGAGCAGGAAGGATTCTGGACAATGACAGAAGCGGTATTTCGCCCCTCCACGGTGCAGGTAACTACAGACCGTCATGAACTGGATCAGCTATTCGCAATGCACGGCGAATATGAGGCAGTGGGAGTGCCGCTACTGAGACTATATAGCAGCGTGTTTCACTACCCTACCCCAATTAGATTAGCTGCGCTGTCAAGACAGGCGAGGATGAAAAAGGAAGATGTTCAACTAATTTTGGTCAGGATGGATGCACAAGGTATTATAGAATACGTGGAGCCAACGGAAGGTCCGCAGATATTCTTTCATCACCAGAGAGCAGATAGCAGGCACCTGATCATTGACCTGGACAGGATACGACTGCTGAGGGAAAAGCATGTAATACGAACGGAAGCAATGATCAGGCTTCTGACGGAACAAGATGAGTGCAGGGAACGAATAATTTTACAATACTTTGATGAGGGGAAGGGTAATCGCTGTGGGCATTGCGACAAGTGTAGCGATCACACCTTGTCCAGGCGCAGATCAGGCGATGTACGTGAAAGTTTACTCAGCCTGCTATCTGGGAACCCCTCACTGAGCTTTGAGCGTATACTGGCAAGATT